>JAYUCR010000001.1:0-2770 GCA_043740165.1 Acidobacteriota bacterium
CTCGACGTCTTCGCGACCGAGCCGCTCCCGGCCGACAGCCCGCTCTGGGATCTGCCCAATGCCGTCCTGACCCCGCACGTCGCCGGCACCCATCCCGACTACATGGCGCGCTCGGCCGATCTCCTGCTGGTCAATCTGAAGAAGTACCTCGCCGGCAAGCCCCTGGTCAACGAGGTCGATCTGAAGGCAGGGTACTAGCGGGGAGCCCTCGGCGCGTGCCGCGGGCGCGCGCCTTCAGCCCGGCGGCCAGCCGAAGCGGCGGCCGCCCATGAGATGGATGTGGAGGTGGAAGACCGACTGCCCGGCGCTCTCCAGGCAGTTGGCGACCAGACGGTAGCCCTCCTTGTCGAGCCCCTTGTCCTTCGCCACGCGCGCCGCGACGACCATCATGTGCCCGAGAAGCGCGGCCTCCTCGGCGCCGACGTCGTTGAAGGTGGCGTAGTGCGCCTTCGGGATAACCAGCGTGTGGTGCGGTGCCTGCGGGGTGATGTCCTCGAACGCCACCACCAGGCGATCCTCGTACGCGATGCGCGCCGGGATCTCCTTGCGTCCGATCTTGCAGAAGATGCAGTCGCTCATGTGGCTCCCTTCGGTCAGCTCCTGACCCTCTCGATGCGCGCCCCCAGCGCCTGAAATTTCGTCTCCACCCGCTCGTAGCCGCGGTCGATGTGGTATGCGCGGTCGATGATTGTCTCCCCTTTGGCCCGCAGTCCGGCGACGATGAGGCAGGCCGAGGCGCGCAGGTCGCTGGCCATCACCGGCGCGCCGGAGAGCGGCGCCGGTCCCGAGACGATGGCGGTCTGCCCGTCGGTCACGATGCGGGCGCCCATGCGGCGCAGCTCGCCCACGTGCATGAAGCGGTTCTCGAACACCGTCTCGGTGACGATCGACACGCCGTGCGCCGCGGTCATCAGCGCCATGTACTGCGCCTGCAGGTCGGTGGGGAAGGCGGGGTAGGGGAGGGTCGTGACGTTGGTCGCCCGCAGCGGCCCTCCGGCCCGCACGGAGACAGCCCCCGCTGCCGAGGCGCTCGACGGGCGCGTCTCGAGCTCCACGCCGCAATCGCGCAGCAGATCGAGGACCGCGGTGAGATGGGCCGGCTCGCAATTCTCGACGCTGATCCCGCTGCCGGTGGCGGCGGCGGCCAGGAGGAAGGTCCCGGCCTCGATCCGATCGGGGATGACCGTGTGCTCGGCGCCGCTCAGGCGCGTCACGCCGTCGATCACGATGGTCTCCGTCCCGGCCCCCGTGATGCGCGCCCCGCAGGCATTCAGGAAGACCGCCAGGTCGGGGATCTCGGGCTCCAGGGCGCAGTTCATCAGGATCGTCCGGCCTTCGGCCGTGGCCGCCGCCATCATGATGTTCTCGGTGCCGGTGACGGTCTTCTTCTCGAAGGTGATCTCGGCCCCGCGCAGGCGGCGGCACGAAGCGACCACGTAGCCGTGCTCGATCACCACGTCGGCGCCGAGGCGGCGCAGCGCGTCGATGTGCAGGTCGATCGGGCGCGCGCCGATGGCGCAGCCGCCGGGGAGCGACACGCGCGCCTGCCCGAGGCGCGCCAGGAGGGGGCCGAGCACCAGGATCGAGGCGCGCATCGTCCGGACCAGCGCATAGGGCGCCTCCGGCTCGACCGGATCGCCGCCCGCCGAAGCGAGCGTGCCGTCCGCCAGCGCCAGGTCGCGCATGCCGAGGTGCCGCAGCACCTTGATCATCGTCTGCACGTCGCGCACCGCCGGCACGTTCTTCAGGAGAGCCGGCCCCTCGAGCATCAGGAGCGCCGCCATCTCCGGCAGCGAAGCGTTCTTCGCGCCGCTGATGCGCACCCTCCCGTCCAGCCGGCAGGGCCCCTGAATGCGGATCGTGTCCATAAGGCGGGATTATAGACGGTGACGCGGCCGGCGCTCCGCGGCGGCACTGCTATAATCCCCGCCGCCGCGCGTCGCCCTCGCGCCGGCAGGGAGCCTGCTCGTGCCACTTTACGAATACGAATGCCGCAAGTGCGGGCACCGTTTCGAGACCATCCAGACATTCAGCGATAAGCCGATCCGCAAGTGCCCGAAGTGCCGCACCGGAACGGTGAAGAAGCTGATCTCCTCGCCGGCGGTGCACTTCAAGGGGAGCGGCTGGTACGTCACCGATTACGCCCGCAAAGGCTCCGCCCCCGGCGGCTCCGGCGGCGAGGACTCCGGCGGCAAGGAAGGCAAGGACTCCAAGGAAAGCAAAGAGGCGTCGGGCAAGTCCGACGCGTCGACCCGGACATCGGGCGACAAGGGCGGCGAAAAGAGCGACTCGAAGTCGGCCGACAAAGGCGGTTCGGGGAAGAAGTCCGGCAAGAAGGACTAGCCGGCCGCGATCCGCCGCGCCCCGCGAAACAACTTTCTCCAATACGGGTCATCCAGGCGATCGATTCGCACCACCGGCTCGCCGTGGGTTGTGGCGTTGACGAAGGCGCGCGGTCCCGTGGCGATGCCGACGTGGGTGATGGCGGAGCGGCCCGGCCCGAAGAAGACCAGGTCGCCGGCGGCGACACGGCGGCGCGACACCGGCACCAGGCGGCGGTCGCCCCATTGCAGGTCGGCATCGCGCGGCAACACGATGCCGTGCACGCGGTGCACGAGCTGGACGAGGCCGGAACAATCGAGGCCGAACGGGGTCGTCCCGCCCCAGAGATAAGGAAGCCCGAGGAAGCGCAGCGCCGTCGCCACACGGGCCGCCGCCGACCCTGCCGTCCGCTCCGCCGTCAATCCCGAGGTCAGCCCTGCCAACGCCC
>JAYUCR010000002.1:0-6761 GCA_043740165.1 Acidobacteriota bacterium
ACCTATTACATCGCCAACATCATGTTCGAGGAGTTTCGTGACCGGCGCTTCGCCCCGCCACCGCTCATGAAACGGATGGTGATGGCGGGCTTTCATGGAAGGAAGGCGGGCCGCGGCTTCTACGACTACAGCGTCGAGCCGCCGCGCCCGAATGACATGCTCGCGGCCCGCTCCTAGGAGCCGCCACCGGAGGAACGCATGACCGCCGCCAACGACCGGGTCCTGTACGAGGTGCGCGATCGCATCGCGCGCCTGACGATCAACCGTCCGGACAAGCTCAACGCGCTCGACCGTCTCACGATGGAAGGGATCGATGACGCGGTCGCGGCCGCGCGCGCCGATGAAACGGTCGGCGTCCTGATCGTCAGCGGCGCGGGGGAGAAGGCGTTCGTGGCCGGGGCCGACATCAACGAGCTGGCCACCCAGAGTCCGGTCGCCGGGATGTCCTACGCCCGGGCCGGCCAGGCGATCTTCGGCCGCCTGGAGCGGCTCGGCAAGCCCAGCATCGCGGTCATCAAGGGCTACGCGCTCGGCGGCGGCCTGGAGCTGGCCCTCTCCTGCACCCTGCGCATCGCCTCGGACACCGCGAAGATGGGCCAGCCGGAAACGGCCCTGGCAATCATTCCTGGCTACGGCGCCACCCAGCGCCTGGCCCGGCTGGTGGGGCGCGGCAAGGCAATGGAGATGATCCTGACCGGCGACCCGATCGACGCCCGCGAGGCGCATCGAATCGGTCTCGTGAATCGCGTCGTGGCTCTCGCGGAAGCCGATCAGGCCGCGGAGGATATGGCCCGGGCGATCCTGTCCCGCGGTCCGGTGGCCGTCCGCCTGGCCATGCAGGCGATCCACGAGGGGCTGCAGATGACGCTCGAGGAGGGGCTGTCGCTCGAAGCGGCGCTTTTCGGGCTGACCTGCGCCACCGAGGACATGAAGGAAGGCACGAGCGCTTTCATCGAGAAGCGCAAACCGGTTTTCAAGGGTCGTTAGGAGCATCGCATGGTTCCGCCACAGCCGAGGGTGCATGTCCGGCCGATGCGCACGGTGACCGCGCTGCGCGCCCTCATCCTGCTGGTCCTGGCGGGCGTTGTCGTCTGGACGGCCCTCAGCTGGGGCCACCGGGGCAAGCCGCAGGCGAGCATCACGATGACCGCCGCGCCGCCGGTGCCGGCCGGATCGGGTCCGGTCGTCGACCAGGCCGATCGCTTCAAGGCCAACGGCACGCGGGAAGGAAAGCCGGCGTTCGATCTCCTGGCGCAGACGGTGACCGGCCTGCAGGGGGATCTCAAGCTCCTGCAGGACGTGAACCTGACCGTTCACGAGCAGCAGGGGGGCACCGTTCTGGTCGCGAGCAAGGACGGCCAGTTCGATCCGACCTCGCGTCGCGCCCAGTTGAGCCACGATGTCGCCATCCACACGCCGGACGGTCTCTCCCTGGACACCGGCAACCTCTTCTACGACAGCGACCGGGACATGATCTACACCGGAGACGCCATCCGCTTCTCCCTCGGGCGGATCGAGGGGAGCGGCCAGGGGATGAATTACCTGGTGAATGAGCGCCAGATCAAGATCGCGTCGCGGGTCCGGCTGCGGATCACGCCGGAGGACGGCAGCGCGACCATCGTGATCACCGCGGGCAGCCTCGTCGCCAGCCTGCAGGACAACAGCGCGGTGTTCACCGACGCGACGCGGCTCGAGCGCGGCACCGACCTGCTGACCGCCAACTACCTCCGCATCGAGATGGACGAAAAGCGCGACCGCATCACGGGCATGCGCGCCTATGGCACCGTCAGCGTGACCCTCGCGGCCAACGCCGCTGGGCAGACCAGCTCGCTCGACGCCGACAGCCTGACGCTGTCGCTCGGCGCCGGGGACGTCGTGGAGACGGCGGAGGCCAGCGGCGGCTGCCGTTTCCAGTCGGGCCCCTACAATTCCACCAGCCGCACGGCGCTCTTCCGCCGGCAGGAGGATCGCCTCGAGCTGCGCGGCGACCCGGTCGTCCTGACCGACCGCGAGAGAATCGCCGCCCAGGAGATCGACCTCCGCCCCGAAAAGCAGGCCCTCGAAGCTCGCGGCGAGGTGCGGACCGTGTCGATGGGAGAGGGTCACGCGGTGGCCCCGGGATTCGGGGCCGCCTCGGCGGTTTCGTTTCAGGCGGCGCGCCTCGAGGCGGATCAGTCCGCCCACCGCGCGGTCTACAGCGGATCGGCGCGTGCCTGGCAGGAGGGAACGAGCCTGCAGGCGGAGGAAATCGTCGTCGACGAGTCGGCGCGCCGGCTGCTGGCCTCCGGCAACGTCATTTCGCGCTTCACGCCGCGCCCGGGCCCGGCGCCGCGCGGCGGGGCCGCGGCACGGCCCCAGGTGACGACCGTCACCGCCCGATCCATGACCCTGGACGATGCCGCCGGAACGGCCCATTACGAGGGCGGCACGCGCCTCACCCGGCCCGATGCGACGATGACGTCCGATGAAATGACCGTGCGCCTGAAGGAGGTGAACCACCGTCGCGAGGTCGATCGGATCGACGCCGTCGGGTCGGTTTCGGTGAAGCGCGAGGGCAGCCTGGCGACGGCCATGACCGCCGAGCTCCAGAACGATACCCATCTGCTGATCCTGCGCGACGACCATGGCCTCGCCGAGGTGGTGGACGAGGCCACCGGCCGATCGATGCGCGGCAGAGAGCTGACGTACGACTTGACTGCCGACAGAATCCTGACCGAATCGGTGGAGGGGGCGCGGACCTGGATCACGCTCACACCAGACACCAAGGACGGCCTGCCCCTTGACCCACCGACTCGTCATTGAAGGGCTCTGCAAGAGCTACCGCGGCCGCCAGGTCATCCGCGACATCTCCCTGTACGTCGAGAGCGGCGAGGTGGTGGGGTTGCTCGGGCCGAACGGAGCGGGCAAGACGACCACCTTCTACTGCGTCGTCGGCCTGGTCCGGCCCGACGCCGGACGCGTTCTCCTGGGCACCCACGACGTGTCGCGGCTGCCGATGTATCTCCGGGCCCGGAGCGGCATCAGCTACCTGCCCCAGGAGCCTTCCATCTTTCGCAAGATGACCGTGGAAGAGAACATCATCGCGATCCTCGAAACCCTGGACATGACCCGGGAGCGCATCCGCGAACGGACCGGCGAGGTCCTGGAAGAGCTGGGGATCGCCCACCTGGCCAAGAGCCGGGCCTACAACCTGTCGGGCGGGGAGAGACGGCGGGCCGAGATCGCCCGTGCCCTGGCGATCTCTCCGGCGTTCATCCTGCTCGACGAGCCTTTTTCCGGCATCGACCCGATTGCGGTTGCGGATATCCAGAAAATCATCTATCAATTGAAATCGAAGGGGATCGGCCTGCTCATGACCGACCATAATGTGCAGGAGACCCTGCGGATCACCGACCGGGCCTACATTATCGCGGAGGGGCGTATCTTCCGCCGCGGAAGCCCCGCCGAGCTGGCGGCCGATGTGAAGGTGCGCGAGATTTACCTGGGCGAGAATTTCCGGCTGGCCGGGCATGGCCCGGGGCTCCCGGCCGATTCCGTGGCCGATTAGGGATACTCGAAACCGATGGCACTCGAACAGAAATTGAATCTGCGGCTGTCGCAACGGCTCATCATGACGCCATCGCTGCAGCAGGCGATCAAGATGCTGCAGATGACCAAGCTGGAGCTGCAGGAGGAGATCACCCAGGAGCTGACCGAAAACCCGCTGCTCGAGGAGGCGCAGGAGGTTCCCTCGGAGGCCGAACGCCAGGAGTCGGAGGAAGCCGCCCCGGATTCCGGCGAAACCGCGGAGGCCGAGCCGGGGCCGTCGGAAACCTCCGAGCCTCCTACGGGCGAGGCCGCCTCCGCCGAGCCGGAGCGCGACGCCGACTCCTTCGACGAGATCGACTACGAGTCTTATTTCCAGGACTACATGGATCTCAGCTACCGGCCCCAGGTGCCGACCGAGGAGATCGAGAGCCGCCCGCTCGACGCGGTCCTCAGCAAGCCGCAGAGCCTCGCCGAGCACCTGATGTGGCAGCTCGAGATGTCCGCGGCGCCGGCGCGACGGAAAGAGATCGCCCAGGCGATCATCGGCAATCTCGACGAGGCCGGCTATCTGCAGGCCTCCTTCGAGGAGATCGCCGCCATGGGGCCCTACTCGCAGGAGGAGGTCGAGACCGGCCTGCACACGGTGCAGGACTTCGATCCGCCCGGGGTGGGGGCGCGCGACGTCCGCGAGTGCCTCCTGCTCCAGATCGCCTTCCACGACATGGAGGGCACGCCGGCCGAGATCATCGTCCGGGACCACTTCGAGCTCCTGCAGGGCCGCAAGTTCCGCGAGCTCGCCCACGTGCTCAACTGCAGCCTCGAGGAGGTGATGGTGATCGTCGAATCGATCCGGCACCTCGACCCGAAGCCCGGGAAAAAGTACAACTCCGCCAGCAGCAGCTACGTGGTGCCGGATGTCTACGTTCTCAAGATCGACAAGGGGTACACGGTGGTGCTGAACGAGGAGGGCCTCCCGCGGTTGCGCATCAGCCCGTTTTACCGACGCCTGATCGATCGCAACAACCCGGAGGCGACCCGCGAGACCCGGGAATACGCGCGGGAGAAGTTCCGCTCCGCGTTCCGGCTCATCAAGAGCCTCGAAGAGCGGCAGCGCACCATCTTCAAGGTCGCCACCAGCATCGTCAAGCACCAGGAAGGCTTCCTCGATTTCGGCTTCGAGCACATGCGGCCCCTCATTCTGCGGGACGTGGCGGACGATATCGGGATGCACGAGTCGACGGTCAGCCGCGTGGTCAATCACAAGTACATGCACACGCCGCGCGGCCTGTTCGAAATGCGATTCTTCTTCCACTCGGGACTCAGCTCCGATCACGGCGAGGACGTCTCGTCCCTCACCGTCAAGGAGCGCATCAAGAAATCGGTGGCCGAGGAGGACTCGGCGCATCCGCTTTCGGACGCCGCCATCGTCCAGATCCTGGGGCGGGAGGGCCTCCGGATCGCCCGGCGCACGGTGGCCAAGTATCGCGAGGAGCTGCGCATCCCGTCCTCGAACGAACGCCGGCAAGGTTTCCGCTGAGGAGCGCTTCCTATGAACGTCTTGTACACGGGCCGCAAGGCCCATCTGACCCCGGCCCTCAAGGCCCTCGCCATGAGCAAGCTGGTGAAACTGGAAAAGTACCTTGGTGATATCCTTGACGCCCACGTCATCCTGAAGCGCGAGAAGCATCGGATGATGGCCGAAATGGTGGTCAAGGTGCGCTCGCGGACGCTCACCGCGACGGCCGAGGCGGTGGATTTCGACGACGCGATGGGTCTTTGCGCCGTGCGGCTCATGGCGCAGGCCCGCAAGGTCTCGGGTCGACGGATCGCCCGCCGCAAGGGACGTGGAGTCTGGGCGGCGCCACGGGATGGCATGGAGGGGATGGCGCCGGAGACGGAGCCCGAGAGCGCGGCTCCTCCCGACGTCGTGCGGATGGGGCGCATGAGCATACGGTCGATGACGGTGCGCGAAGCGGTCCTCCGGGTGATCGACTCGGGGCACCCGGTCCTGGTGTTCCGCGACACCGCGTCGGAGCAGGTGGCGGTGCTGTTCAAGCGGCCGGACGGACAGGTCGGCCTGGTGGAAACGGAGGCGTAGGTGCCGGTCGAATTCAGCCTCAGCCGCGAGCAGGAGATGACCCGTGACGCCGTCCGGGAGTTCGCCCAGTCGGTGATCAAGCCGCGCGCCGCGGAGAACGATCGCTCGCGCGCCTTCCCGATGGACAACTGGCGGCGCTGCGCCGAGATGAACCTCACCGGGATGATGATCCCGGAAGAATACGGCGGCGCCGGCTTCGACGCGGTGTCCTACGTGATCGCCATCGAAGAGGTGTCGCGCGCCTGCGCTTCGACGGGGGTCATCTTGTCGGTGAACAATTCCCTCGTCTGCGGGCCTCTCCTGGCGTTCGGCTCCGACGATCAGAAAAAACGCTACCTGGTGCCGCACGCGCGCGGCGAGAAGCTGGGCGCCTACTGCCTCACCGAGCCGGACTCGGGCTCCGATTCCGCATCCTTGCGCACCACCGCCCGGCGCGACGGCGATCACTACGTTCTGAACGGCAACAAGGTCTTCGTCACCAACGGCGTGGCGGCCGACACCTTCCTCGTCTACGCCACCATCGACCCGTCGCTCCGGCACAAGGGGATCACGGCCTTCCTGGTGGAGCGCTCGTTTCCCGGGGTGCGGCAGGGCCGGCCGGAGCACAAGCTGGGCATCACCTGCTCCGGGTCGGTCGAGATCGTGCTGGAGGATTGCCGCGTGCCGGTGGCCAACCGCCTTGGGGCCGACGGGGAAGGGTTCAAGATCGCGATGAACACCCTGGATGGCGGCCGTATCGGCATCGCCTCACAATCGCTCGGCATCGGCCAGGCGGCGCTCGACGAGGCGCTGTCGTACAGCAAGACGCGGATGGCCTTCGGGAAACCGATCTCCGAGCTGCAGGCGATCCAATGGAAGCTGGCGGACATGGCCGTGGAGCTCGACGCCGCCCGGCTGCTGACCTATCGCGCCGCCTGGACGCGCGATGTGAAGGGTCGCTGCTCGGTGGAGGCCTCGATGGCGAAGCTCTTCGCCTCCGAGGCCTGCATGCGCGCCGCGAAGGAAGCGGTGCAGATCCATGGCGGCTATGGCTACATCAACGAATACACGGTGGAACGCCTGTTCCGTGACGCCAAGATCACCGAGATCTACGAAGGGACCTCGGAGATCCAGCGGCTGGTGATCGCCAAGGATC
>JAYUCR010000003.1:0-2766 GCA_043740165.1 Acidobacteriota bacterium
CAACGAGGAGCGGATCGGCACGCTGCGCAACGTCCTCGGAATCGTGCGCGGCAGGGAGGAGCCGGATCGCTACGTCATCCTGGGGAACCATCGCGACGCCTGGATTTACGGCGCCGTCGATCCGTCGAGCGGCACGGCGGCGCTCCTCGAAACGGCGCGGGCCCTCGGGGCGGCGGCCCGGCGCGGACTGAGGCCGCGGCGCAGCATCCTGTTCGCCAACTGGGACGGCGAGGAGCAGTTGCTCGGAGGATCGACGCAGTACGCCGTCGACCGGCGCGACGAGCTCCTGAAATCGGCGGTGGCGTATGTCAACGTCGACAGCGCCGTGGCCGGCCGCGACCTGATGGTCGGCGCCACGCCGGCCCTGGCGCAGTTCCTGCGGGACCTGGCGCGCGACGTCAACGACCCGGCGACCGGCGGCTCGCTCTTCGACCCCTGGGCGGCCCGCGCCAAGGACGGCGTGCCGGAGGTCGGCACCATCGTCGGCGCCACCGACTACACCGCCTTTCAGGAGAACCTCGGAATCGCCTGCGTCGACATGGCGTTCGACGGCCCGTACGGCGTCTATCACTCGATGTACGACAACTACTACTGGATGGAGCAATTCGGCGATCCCGGCTTCTTCTATGGCGCCACCATGGCCCGCCTCTGGGGCCTTCTCGCCTGGCGCCTGGCCGACGCCCCCCTCCTGCCGATGCGCTTCACCGCCTACGCCCGCGCCGTCCTCCTTCACCTCTCGACGGTGGAGGCGCGGGCGCCGGCGTCGCACCCCCTCAGCCTCGCCGCGGCGCGTGACGCCGCCCGGCGCTGGGAGGAGGCGGCGGCGCTCTACGAGGCGGCGGCCGCCGCTTTTCCCGCACCCGATAAGGCGACGGCCCGGGCGGTGAACAATCTCCTGATGCAGGTGGAGCGCGCCCTCACCGACAAGGAGGGCCTCGACGGACGGCCGTTCTTCAAGCACCTGATCTACGCCCCACAACCGACCTACCGCGAGGAGTTCCTGCCGCGCCTCTGGGAGGCGATCGATCGCGGCGACTTCGAATCCCTGCCGCGGCACGAGCGCACCCTGGTCGCGGCGTTCGATCGCGCCGCCGACCTGCTGCGCCGGGCGCGCGCCCTGCTGCCGGCGGGGGCGGCGCCGATTGAGTTCCAGCGCGACGTCCTGCCGGTGCTCCAGGAGAAGTGCACGCCGTGCCATTTTCCCGGCGGCACCATGCACGAGCGCCTGCCGTTCGAGAACGAAGGGACGATTCGCGTCCTCGGCACCCGCCTGTTCACGCGCCTGCGGCACCCCGAGGATCAGACGATCGTCCGCGCCTGGCTCGAGCAGGAAGCAGGGGCGCCGCGCGCCGAACCGAAGGACGAATAATCAGCGCTGCGGGCAGCGCGCCGACCGGGCCGGCGAGGATGCCGGCGAACTGGTCCACCTTGCGGCACGCGCCGCTCCGGCGGCCCAAGTCAATTGTTGACGCCGTCGGGTTTTGAGCGTAAGAGGTCAGAAACATGGTGGGTACCGCCGCATGTGCCGCGGCGGGATCGCTTTCGCTCGAGGTCGGGCCAGTAGCAAGGGGTACCGGGGCATGTGGGGCGCGTCGCCGCCGCAGCCCGAGATCATGCCTCCCGCCCCTCATCCTCCTCGACGGATCGTCGAGCCAGGTTCAGTGAAACCCCACCGCCACCTGCGACGACAAAGATGATCGAGGCCGATCACCCGCCATGAGGAGGTGCCTACGAGCTACCTGCGACCCGTCCCGCCCGCATCCACCTCCCGCAGGACATTCCGGGCCGTGCTGTCGGCCCTGGTGCTGGCGGCCGCCCCCGCGGCCATCCTGATCGCCGGCCGGTTCCAGCCGGTCGATACACCCGAAGGGCAGAGCCCGATGGAGGCCGCCCTGCTCGAGCAGGAGAGCCGGCGCGCCGCGCGGCTGCTGCCGCCGGAGGCCACCGCCCCGCCGGCCGAGTTCGCCCCATTCGGGCGGCCGATCGAGCGCCGCATTCTCCAAGGCGAGGCGGCGCGCGGGATGCTGCTGACCAATCTCGGGCACGTCGACTGGGATCCCGAGCGCGACGACCTGGCGGCGACCGTCCCGCCGGGCTTGCGGCTCGGCCGCGACGACGCACTGCGCGGTCCGCGCGGTACCCTGCGGCCGGGTCTGAACTTCGTGCTCCTCGACGAGGGGGCGATCGCTGCCCGCGGGGCGGACGAGGTCATCGCCGATTTGAGCCGGCATGGCCGCATCGTCGGCGTGCTGCCGGGCTCGACCCTGGTCATTTACGTCGAGCCGCGCGGGCTCGAAGGGCTGCGCCGCGATCCGGGAGTGGCCCGGACGCGGGCGATGGAGCCGTTCCAGAAGCTGGATACGCTGCTCGGCGTCCTGCCGCGGATCAGCCGCCAAGAAGCGGCCAACCCGGACCTTCAGGCGACGGTCGCAATCGTTCCGGGTCTGGACGGGTCCGAACTCCGCCGGCGGATCGAGGCGATCCCCGGTGTCAGCGAGGTCACGCCTTATCAATTCGAGTCGAACGTCTACCACCTGCGGGTGCGCTACGACGCCGTGCGCGACCTGGCCCGCCTCGACGAGGTGGTGGCGCTGGCGCCGGTCCCCGACGACATGCTCGCCAACGCCGAGAACGTGCCGACGGTCCAGGCCGGCTCGGCGGAAGACGCCGGCTTCCAGCGCCCCTTCGACCTCGCCGGCGTGGACGGCGGCGGCATCGACACCAATGGCGACGGGATGCGGATCAACGACGGCACCGACGCCGTCC
>JAYUCR010000004.1:0-6754 GCA_043740165.1 Acidobacteriota bacterium
ATCGCCTCGCTCTTCAGCGCCACGCCGGGGCCGCTCGTACCGGTGAGCCCGAGCGCTCCGCCGTAGGCGGCGCCGATCGCCGAGCCGACCGCGCTGATCTCATCCTCGGCCTGGAACGTCTTGACCGGATAATTCTTGTGCCGCGCCAGCTCGTGCAGGATGTCGCTCGCCGGGGTGATCGGGTACGAGCCGTAGAACAGCGGCCGGCCGCACAGCAGCGCCGCGCTGATGAACCCCATCGCGGTCGCCTCGTTCCCGGTGATGCTGCGGTAGGTGCCGGGGGCGAGCTCCGCCTTCTTCACGCGGTAGTGCGTCGTGAAGGCCTCGGTGGTGTCGGCGTAGTTGTAGCCGGCCAGCAGCGCCAGGGTGTTCGCCTTGGCCATCTGCTCGTTCGCTTTGAATTTCTTCTCGATCCAGTCGCGGGTGTAATCGACCGGGCGCTCGTAGAGCCAGAAGACCAGCCCGAGGGCGTAGAAATTCTTGCAGCGCGTCGCCTGCCGGCCGCCCAGACCGGTTTCCGAGACCGCCTGCAGCGTCATGGTGGTGAGCGGGATGTCGAACACGCGGAACCGGGTGAGGCTGCCGTCCTTGAGCGGGTTCGCCTTGTAGCCGGCCTTGTTCAGGTTGCCGTCGGTGAAGGAATCGCCGTCGCAGACCAGGATGCCGCCCTGTTCGAGGTCGTCGATGTTGGCTTTGAGAGCGGCCGGGTTCATCGCCACCAGGACGTTGGGCTGGTCCCCCGGGGTGCGGATGTCGTGCGAGGAGAAGTTGATCTGGTAGCCGCTCACGCCGGCGAGGGTGCCGGCCGGCGCCCGGATCTCCGCCGGGAAGTCGGGCAGCGTCGCCAGGTCGTTCCCCACCAGGGCGGTCGTGTCGGCGAACTGGCTGCCTGTGAGCTGCATGCCGTCGCCGGAATCGCCGGCGAACCGGATCACGACCTCGTCCAGCTCCTGAATCACCTGCTTCGGTGCCACCACGTCAGTCTGAGTGCTCACGTTGATCAGGCCCCTTCGGGCGTCTTGAACTGTTGATTGAGTCGCGGCGGGAGATTCCCCACCTCGGCCGGGAAATGCTCGGCGACATACTCGACGATGTCCCGCGCCGCGATCATGCCGGCCGGGTGCCCGGCGGCATCCACGAGCGGGATGTTGCGGTACCCGTGTTCGGTCATCAGGCGCAGCGCGTCCCCGAGGTGGGCTTCGAGAGTGAGGACCTCGGGATCGGGGGTCATGAAGCCATCGACCGGTTTCGATTCATCCACCGGGCCGGGGAAGAGCTTGTTCAGCACGTCGCGCTCGGTGAAGATGCCGACCACTTTGCCGGCACGGGCGACGAGGACCGCGCCGCCTCCCGAGGCCCGCATGGCACGCAACGCCTCGCCAAGGGCTGTCCCGGCCGGAACGGAGACGACTTGCGGCAGTTTGAGGGCCCCCAGCCGTTCGCGGCGCAGGGCTTCTTCGATGGTCAAGTTCATTCCCCCGCAGGGCCATGACATTACACCATTTTCGGCACCCTGGGGAAGGGCACCTTGTGGTATAAATCCGCGCATGGCGAAGAACGAAAGACAGCCCAAAGGGGGCGGCCAGATGGGCCGCCCGAGCCTGGAGCCGGCCAACCCGCTGAAGGCCAGCACCGCCTTCCTCCAGGCGGTTATCCTTCTGGGCATCCCGATCGGCCTCCTGCTGTTCGCGAAAGTCATTCTGCGGATGTTCTTCCCCCAGCTCGGCTACTGAACCTTCGGGAGGCGCCCCCCTCTTGACCCTGCGCGCGCGCGGTGAGGCGACCGGCAAGTTGGTGGCGCACACCAAGGACGGGCAGATCGTCAAGGGCTTCTCGCGCGACTTCGACCCTGCGGCGCACTCCTTCCATATCGTCCGCCGTCGCGGCGAGATGGCCAGCTCGCAGGAAATCCGGATCGAGGAGCTGAAGGCGCTGTTCCACGTCAAAACCTGGGGTCGGAAGGACAAGCACCAGGGACGCGTGCCGCATTTCCCCAACGGCGACGAGAACCGGCCCCCCGAGGGGACCTACATCAAGACGGTCCTGGAGTTCTTCGACGGCGAAAAGATCTGCGGCTTCACCCGCGACTACGACCCGAACCGCCCCGGGTTCTATCTCATCCCCGCCGACCCGCTGGACAACAACGCCAAGATTTATGTCCTCAACTCCGCGCTCGTCAACGTCCAGTTGCTGCGCGAGTAGTCACGGCGCGAGGTGGCGCCGCACGCGCCGGGGCCTCGCGGCGCCGGCCCTCCTGCTGCTGTCGCTGACGCCGGTCGCCGCCGCCTCCACCCGCCACCCCCCTCCGGCCCTGGCGGTGCTCGACACGGCCGATCAGGGGGAGCGCGAGGCCGACGCCACGGAGGTGCTGTTCGTTTACTCCGCCACCACCTACCGCCACCGCCGCGCGCCGGAGTCCGAGTCGGCCACGGGCGAGCGGATCGACATCATCGAGAACCGGCATGAGTGCAAGTGCGTCCGCTTCGCCGATTACTCCCGCGTCAAGATGACCAAGATCCGCGGGATCGACATCGCCTACCCGCCGGACGGGCACATCGCGCGCGTCCGGATCACCCGCCGCAACGGACAGGTGAACGAGTACAAGGCGAACGAGCTGTATGGCGGCGACGGACTCTTCCCGCCCCGCTTCGCGGTGACGATCGACGGGCGGGTGCGCGAGTTCGCGCTGGTGCTCGAGGATCGGCCGGGGGCCGCCTGGCCGGAGGAGCTCCTGACCCGCATTCTCCTCGTCCGCCCGCCGCCTCCCAAGCACAAGCCTTGATCCTTTTTCTGTTCGCCCTCTCCGGGGCGGCCGGCCTGGTCCACGAGGTCGCCTGGTCGCGCGCGCTCAGCCAGGTTCTGGGCGGCTCGCTCCCGGCGACCTCGATTGTGCTCGCGGTCTTCCTGCTGGGGCTGGGAGCCGGCTCGGCGATCGCGTCCCGGATCGCCGATCGGCTGGCCCGCCCGTTGCGCGTCTATGCCGGGCTCGAGGCGGCCCTGGCGCTCTGGGCCGGGCTGAGTCCCCTCCTGATGACCGCGGCCACGCACCTGCTGGAACGGGTCGGCCCGGCCTTCGGCGACGGCCTGCCTATCGCGTTGCTCCGACTGGCGGTCGCGGCGGCGCTGCTCCTGCCGCCCACGATGGCGATGGGGGCGACCTTCCCAATCCTGGTGCGCGCCTGTGGCGGCGAGAGGATCGCCATCCTGTATGGCACCAACACTCTGGGCGCCGCCGCCGGCGCGCTTCTGGGTGCTTTCGCCCTCCAGCCCTGGCTCGGAACCAGGGGCAGCTTTGGCGCCGCCGGCGCGCTGAACCTGCTGGTCGCCCTCGCCGCGTGGAGCCTCGCCTGGCCACGCGCATCCGCTGGCGCTGCCCCCGCCGCGGCTCCCGCCGGGGTTCACTCCCCCTCCCGGGAATCGACCCCGCGCGGGGCGGCCCTCCCTGCGGAGGCCGGGGGCTGGCTCGATCCGGCCAGGTCGATGGCGCTGCTCTCCGGCGCCGTCGGCGCCCTGCTGCAATCGTGCTGGACGCGGATCGCGGTGCTGGCGTTCGGCTCCTCGACCTATGCGCTCGGGCTGACGCTCGCGGCCTGCATCGCCGGCCTGGGGATCGGGCCGCTCCTGGTGGCGCGCGGCAACCGCCGGCGCGGCGCGGCATCGCCGGAGCGCGCCGCCAACGCCGCCTTCTCCGTCGGCATCCTGTCCCTCCTGATCCTGCCGCTCCTGGGAGCGCTGCCGCGGCTCGCGGCCGGTCTGAGCCGGGTCTTCGAGCGCAGCCCGCCGGGCGCCCTGGCCCTGCAGTTCGCGCTCATGGGCGGGTTGCTGCTTCTCCCCTCCATGGCGCAGGGCGCCTGTCTGCCGCTGCTGGCGCAGATCGCGGCTCCCCGCCGCGGCGCGGTGCCGGCCGCCGGGGAGATCTACGCCCTCTCCACCTGGGGATCGGCCGCCGGGTTCCTCCTGGCGGGGTTCCTCCTGGTGCCGGCGATCGGCACGCGCCGCACGCTCATCCTGGCGGCAATCCTGGCGCTGATGATGAGCCTCCGGCTCCGGCCACGACGGCGCCTGCGGGCGCTCCTGGTGAGCGCCGCCTCCCTGGCCCTTCTGCTGCTGCCGGCCTGGGATGCCGCGGAGGTCTCCTCGGGAGGGTTTCTCTACGGGCCGATCTACCGCGCGGCGCTCGGCCCCGACGGGCTGCGCGAGGCGATCCGGCGGCGCGGCTCAATCGTCTACGCGCGCGAGGCCGGGGACGGCCTGGTGACCGTGCGGCGCGCTCCGTCCGGGGTGCTGTCGCTGCAG
This sequence comes from Acidobacteriota bacterium, assembly GCA_043740165.1. Classification (GTDB taxonomy): domain Bacteria; phylum Acidobacteriota; class Polarisedimenticolia; order Gp22-AA2; family Gp22-AA2; genus JAYUCR01. Next base: position 4,297 of record JAYUCR010000004.1, read on the forward strand.
ATCAACGGCAAGACCGAGGCCAGCAGCGGGCCCGACCTCTCAACACAGCTCCTGGCCGCGCACCTGCCGCTCCTGCTGCACCCGGCGCCGAACGACGCCCTCATCATCGGCCTGGCCAGCGGCATCACCCTCGGCGCCGCGGAACGCCACCCGCTGCGCAGCATCCATGCAATCGAGATCGCCCGGGCCGTGCCCGGGGCGGCGCGCGTCTTCGCGGAGGCGAACCACGGCGCGCTCGATGACCCGCGCACGACACTGGTGATGGACGACGCCCGCGCTCAATTGCTGATGCGGCAGGATCAGTACGACGTCATCTCCTCGCAGCCTTCCAACCCCTGGGTCGCGGGGGTCGCCAACCTGTTCACGGTGGAGTTCTACCGCCTGGCGCGCGCCCGCCTGCGCCCGCACGGCGTGTTCTGCCAGTGGGTGCAGGCCTACCGCATCGCCCCGGAGGATTTCCGCGGCATCGTGGGCTCGTTTCTCGAGGTCTTCCCGGACGCGACACTCTGGGAGGAATCGGCGGGAGGGGGCGACTACTTCCTCATCGGCGGCGCCGTCATCGATCCGCACCGCCTGGGCACCGCGGACGCGGCGGTCTGGGAGGATCTGTCGCGCGTCGGCCTGCACGAGCCGGCCGACCTGCTGGCGCGTTTCGTCAGCGGCCCGCGCGGCCTGCGCGACTTCGCCGCCGGCGCGCGGCGGCACACCGACGACAACCTGTACCTCGAATGGCGCGCCCCGCTCGCCCTGTTCCGCGACACGCTTCACGATCAGACCGCAGCCCTGCGGGGGCACCGCGAGGCGGTGCGCCCCTATCTCGTGCCCGGCCCCGCGGCGGACGACCCGGCGCTGGCGGCGGTGCTGCGCCGGCGGCTGCGCGATCGCGACGCGCGCCTGGCCGCCGCGGAAAGCCTTCAGGATGCCGACCGCCTCGCCTTGCGCGAGCCGCACCTGGCGGCGGGGATCGATCTCCTGCGCGCCGGCCGGTACGGCGAGGCGGCCGCCGCATTGAGCAGCGCCGCGACGATGAGCCCCGACAGCCCCGAGGCGCATTTTCTGCTCGGGCTGGCCTATCGCGGCGCCGGGCTGCCACAGGCGGCGAGCATCGCCCTCATGGAAGCGGTGCGCCGTGATCCGACCGCGGCGCAAGCCTGGAACGCTCTCGGGCTCTGCCAGCAGGCGGAAGGGCAGCTGGGAGACGCGTCGAGGTCGTTCGAAGCGGCGCTCGCGGCGGAGCCCCGCCTGGCGGTGGCGCACAACAACCTGGGTGCGGTCCGGATTCAGGTGGGCGATCTTGCCGGCGCCGAAACAGCGCTGCGCGCCGGGCTCGCGGAGGACCCGCTGCTGGCGGCGGCGCCGGCCAATCTCGGCCTGCTCTTCATGCGCCGCGGCGATCCCGCCGGCGCCGAGAGCTGGTACCGCCGCGCGCTCGAGCTCGATCCGCAGAACGCCGATGCGCGCTACAACCTCGCCAACCTGATGCACGGTGCGGGGCGGAACCGCGAGGCGGCCAAGGAGCTGGAGGAGATCCTGCGCGCCGACCCCCAGGATAAGGAGGCGCGGCGGCTTCTCACTGAGGTGCAGTCGGGAGGCGGCGCGTCGTCAGGTTTCAGGACGGGGGCGGCGCGGGCGTCCCGGGCGCCGGAGTCCCCGCCGGCGCGGGAGTCGTGGCCTCCTTCACGACGGCGTCGAGCTGTCGGGCGATCGGGGCGACGCCGTCGGCGGCGACCTCGGCCACGGAGGGCCAGGCCAGGTCGCGCATCGCCATCCGGCCGTTCTTGCCGGGCGGGCCCAGGACCAGGTGCTGGCGGCGCGGCGCCGCCCCCTCGGTCTCCGGCTCTTCCTCCAGGCTCACGTCGAGCGCCGGATGGCGCAGGAGGGCCTCACTCGCGGCGGCCGCGGGGTGATCGTCGAACGCCGCCGTCTTGAGATCGCCGACGGCATGCAGCAGCCCATCAACCGTCTCCCCTTTCACCGGGCCCCTGGCGAGGCCGGTCGCCAGCCATGAGCCATCCTTCTGCCGCGTCAGGACGAGCGCTTCTCCGCCTTCCTTCGCGACGCTCAACGACTGCACGCGATACTGGCTGACGCCGAGCGCTTCTTTGCGGCGGAGGTCGAAGAGTCCCGTGGTCACCTTGCTGAAGACGTCTCCCGGGATGGCGATGATCGGATCATGCCCCACGACCCGCGCATACCGTTCCGTTCCTTCCTGGCGGCCGAACAGAAGGGTCTCCGTCCCCTCCCGCCCTTCCTGCGCCAGCGTCATGCGGGCCGCCGGCGGAGCGAGGCCGTACTTCTTCTCGTCCTCGGCGGTCCCCTTCTCCACGACGAAGCGGGTCGCGCGCAGGCGCTCGACGGCCGACAGGAGATCGGTGATCGTCGGGCCGTCGCCCGGCGCCTCGATCGGCGCCGTCAGCTTCCAGCCGTCGGCCGGCTTCTGAAGCTGAACCTTCTCGTG
>JAYUCR010000005.1:0-2765 GCA_043740165.1 Acidobacteriota bacterium
GCGTGCGATCCCGGCGCCTCAGCGCCACGACCGAGGCCGCGACGGCGATCGCACAGGCCGATCTGAGCCTGATCTGCGTCGGCACGCCGAGTCGCGAGAACGGCAGCCTGGATACCGACCATGTCGAGCACGTGACGCGACAGATCGGCGCCGCCCTGCGCGGACTCGATGCATACCATCTCGTGACCTACCGCAGCACGATGCTGCCCGGCACGGTGGAAGGGAGACTCATGCCCCTCCTGTCCGAGGCGTCGGGACGGTCCCCGGGGGCGGAGTTCGGCGTCGCGGTGAACCCCGAGTTCCTCCGCGAGGGGACATCGGTCAAGGATTTCCACGAGCCTCCGCGCACGGTGATCGGCGAGCTGGATGCCCGCAGCGGCGACGTTCTGGCGCCGCTGTACGAAGGGATCCCGGCGCCGCTGGTGCGCACCACCCTGCGCACGGCGGAGATGGTGAAATACGCCGACAACTGCTTCCATGCGTTGAAAGTCGCGTTCGGGAACGAGATCGGCAACCTCTGCAAGCGCGAAGGGATCGACAGCCACGCCCTGATGGACATCTTCTGCCTCGACCACAAGCTGAATCTCTCCCCGGCCTACCTGAAGGCCGGGTACGCGTTCGGCGGCTCCTGCCTCCCGAAGGACCTGCGGGCAATCGTGCAGCGGGCGCGCGAGCGGGATCTGCGCGTGCCCCTCCTGGAATCGATCCTGGAGAGCAACGAGGCGCAGAAAAAGATCGGGCTGCAGATGATCCTGAAGACCCGCAAGAAGCGGGTGGGTCTCCTGGGGCTGAGCTTCAAGCCGGGCACCGACGATCTGCGCGAAAGCCCCGCGGTGGAGCTGGCGGAGACGCTCATCGGCAAAGGGTTCGACCTGTCCATCTACGACCGCAACGTCTCCCTGGCCCGGCTCGTCGGGGCGAACCGGGCCTACATCGAGCGCGAGATCCCGCACATCTCGAGCCTGCTGAAGGGATCCCTGGACGAGGTACTGGCTCATGCGGAGGTCCTGGTGGTGACCTCGGCGGATCCCGAGTTCGCGGCGCTCTTCCCCCGGCTCTCCCCGGACCAGATCATCATCGATCTGGTGCGCCTGCGCGGGCGGCCCGAGTCGCCGGCGAACTACCAGGGCATCTGCTGGTGACATCCGGCAGGCGATGAACCTCCTCCTCCTGTCGCTGAACTGGGTCGAATACCAGATCGAGATGGCGAACGCGCTCACCGCCCTGGGCCATCGGTGCGAGGTGATCTTCAAATCCTCGAGAGTCCGGGAGAGCGTCGGCGACGAGCTTGCCCGGCTGCTCCACCCGGCCGTCCGCTACCACCTGCTGGACGACCGGCCCGGTGGCCTGCGCGATCCGCGGCAGTGGCGCACCGCGATCAGGCTCGTGCGACTGATCCGCGCCGCGGCACCCGACGTCATCTGCCTCCATGAAGCGACCACGACCTATCTCCCTTTCTGCCTCTCCGCCGCCGGCCGCAGGCCGATCCTGCTGACCGTACACGATGTCGCCACCCATCCCGGAGCGGATTCGCGCGAGCCGGCGCGACGCGATCGGGTGCGACGCAATCTCCGTCGTCGGGCGGGCGCGGTCATCGTCCATGGCGAGCGGTTGCGCCGCGAGTACCTGGCCCAGCCCGGCGACATCTGCCGGAACGTCACCGCCATCCCGCACGGCTGCTACACGGTCCTGCGTCACTGGGCGCGCGAGGGCGTGGCCGAGATCCCGCACTCCGTCCTGTTTTTCGGGCGGATTCACGAATACAAGGGGCTGAGCGTGCTGCTGCGGGCCGCGGAGCTGGCGGCCCTGCAGCTTCCGGATCTCAAGATCATCATCGCCGGAGACGGCGCCGACCTCGAGGGCCGGCTGCGAGACGTACTCGTCAATCCGCGCTGCATCGTGCACCGCGGATACCTCTCGAACGAGTCGGTCGCGCGCGTCTTCCAGCAGGCGTCCCTGGTCGCGCTGCCCTATATTGAAGGGTCGCAAAGCGGTGTCGTGCGCGTGGCCTACGTGTTCGGCAAGCCGGTCGTGGTCAGCGACGTCGGGAGCATCCCGGAGTCGGTCCACGACGGGGTCACCGGATTCGTGATCCCCCCGCGCGATGAGGCTGCCCTGGCCAGGTCCATCGTCGCGATCCTCTCCGACGACTCGCGGAGGGCGGCGATGGGGCGGGCCGCGGCGGCGATGACGGAGGGCGAACTGTCCTGGGAAACGGTCGCGCGCCGGACGGAGCCAATCCTGCGCCGGCTCGCCGGGCAGGCCGCCGTATGAGGCCCGAACGCTGTGTTATTCTCGGTCTCCGGACCCCCGGTCCGGGTGCAGGGGAGATGGCTTGAGCTGGTTGGCGGGCGCATTCGAGTCAGGACTGGGCCGGCACCTGGCCGCGATCGGTGAGCTGCGCGGTGAGCCTCTCCGGCTTCTGGAACGACTGACCCGGGAGATTCACCAGACCCTGAAATCGGGGGGGAAAGTGCTCGCCTGCGGGAACGGGGGGAGCGCCTCCGACGCGCAGCATTTCGTGGCCGAGCTGGTGGGCCGCTATCTCGAGGAGCGTCGAGCGCTCGCCGCGGTGGCCCTCAACACCGACAGCTCGGTCTTGACCTGCGTCTCGAACGACTACTCCTTTGATCGAGTGTTCGCGCGCCAGGTCGAGGCCCTGGGGCGGCCGGGAGATCTGCTGCTCGCCATCACCACCTCCGGACGGTCGCCCAATATCCTCGAGGCGCTGCGCACGGCGGCCGATCTCAAGATGAAATCGGCGG
>JAYUCR010000006.1:0-2743 GCA_043740165.1 Acidobacteriota bacterium
CCGGCGGCAGCTCCAGGATCGTGCCGCGGAATTGCGGCATAGCGCGCGCCAGGGCGATGGTGAAGCAGCCCGATCCGCCGCCGACGTCGAGCAGGCGGCGCACGTCGCGCAGCAGGCCGGAGCCGGCCAGGCCGACGGCTGCCGGCTGTGAGTGGGCATGCATGGCGCGGGTCAGCTGCAGGGCGCGCTCGGGACTCAGGTGGCCGCTTTTCCAGCCATCGGTCGATCGCTCCCGGTCGGGACGCCGGTCGCGCTGCAGTGTTTCCTTCACGAAGGCATGCGTCAGAGTCAGCTCGCGCGCTGAGTGCAGCATGGCGCCCCAGTACCAGGGGCTCTCCGGGAGGAGGTAATGGCGCGAGACGTCGGTCAGATGGTAGACACCGTCGCGCTCCTCGAGGAAGCCGAGCGCCGCCAGAAGGCCCAGGAGTGCCGTGGAGGCCCGCGGCCCCACCCCCAGCTCCCTCGCCGCCTCGGGGGCCGCCATCGGGCGCCGGTGCAGGAGTGCGAAGGCGCCGAGGTCGTCGGCCGCCAGGAGCGCCGGAAGGCGGTGCGCCGACAGCCAGGTATCCCAGATGAGACGGTCGTCGGGGCTCGGAGGGGTCAACGGCCCCGGCTCAACCATCGCAGGCATGGCCCCATCCTAGAAGCGCCGGCGGAAATCCGCAACGGCCGCTGATACACTGGCGGCCTGCTGAAGTCATGCTAGGGCGGCGGATGGGGGGCACGGTGAAGAAGGGCCGTTGGTTCCTAGTGATTCTCGCGGCGGTGATCGCGGCCGGGGGCGGGTGGTGGGCCCTGCGCCGCAGCCGCGCCGCCGCCGAGCCGAAATACCGGACGCAGGCGGCGGATCACGGCGACGTCGCCATGACCGTCACCGCCACCGGAACGATTTCGGCCGTCACCACGGTCCAGGTGGGAAGCCAGGTGTCGGGGATCGTCGCCCGCCTGCATGCCGACTTCAACAGTCCGGTGAAGAAGGACCAGCTTCTGGCGGAGCTCGACCCGACGCCGTTCCTGACGCAGGTGGAACAACGGCGCGCCGATGTGCAAGCCGCCGAAGTGCAGGTGCGCAACGCCGCCATCACCTTCCATCGGCAGGAAGAGCTCCTGAAAGAAAAGCTCGCCTCGCCGGCCGACTACGACGCCGCCCAGGCGACGTATGACGGCACGAAGGCCCAGGCCGACCAGTCGCGTGCCGCCCTGCGGCAGGCGGAGACCAACCTGCGCTACACGAAGATCCTGTCCCCGATCGACGGTGTCGTCGTCGACCGCAAGTACGACGTCGGGCAGACGGTGGCGGCGTCGTTCCAGGCCCCGACCCTGTTCACCATCGCGCAGGACCTCACCAAGATGCAGGTGCAGGCGGACGTCGATCAGTCCGACATCGGCCGGGTGAAGGTGGAGCAGGCCGCCCGCTTCACCGTGGACGCCTACCCCGAGGAGGAGTTCCAGGGACACATCGCGCAGATCCGGCTCAACGCCACGGTGAACCAGAACATCATCACCTACCCGGTCATCCTCGAGGTGCCGAACCCGGACGAGAAGCTGCGCCCGCTGATGACGGCCAATGTCACCATCGACGTGGCGCTGGTGAAGGACACCTTGCGGGTGCCGAACGCGGCGCTGCGCTTCCGGCCCACCGGGACCACCGGCGACAAGAGCGCCGGCGGCAACGGGCGGTCCACCGGCGGCGCGGGTGGAGGCACGCGGGCGTCCGGCGCCGAAGCGGGCGGCGCGGCGGGCGGCGCCTCGGGGGCAGGAAGGAACCACGGATCGGGCGGCGGCGCCTTTGCCGCCGCGGCGGAGCAGCTCGGTCTGACTGCGGGAAGCGGGCAGGCGGCGAAAGGCATGCAGACGATCTACCTCGTCGTGGGGGGCGATCAGCTGAAGCCGATCTCGATCCGCACCGGGATTTCCGACGGACGCTTCACGCAGGTGATCGAGGGTCCGCTCCAGCCGGGCGACCAGGTGGCGATTGGGCAGGCGACCTTGAAGGTCGACACCACCGCGCGCCCGCCGGGAGGGCGGATGTTTTGAGCCGCACCCTGGTCGAGATCCGCGGGCTGGTCAAGGTCTACAAAATGGGTGAGGTGGAGGTCCGCGCCCTCGATGGCGTCGACCTGACGATCGCCGCGGGGGAGTTCCTGGCGATCATGGGCCCCTCAGGATCGGGGAAATCGACCTTGATGAACATCCTGGGCTGCCTCGATCGGCCGACCTCGGGGACCTACACGCTGGACGGGACCGACGTTTCGACCCTCGACGCCGACGCCCGGGCCGAGATCCGCAACGCCAAGATCGGCTTCGTGTTCCAGAGCTTCAACCTGCTCGCGCGCACCTCCGCTCTCGAGAACGTCGAGCTGCCGCTGCTGTACGGCGACGCCGGGTTCGGGACGAGCGAGCGCCAGGAGCGGGCCCGCACGGCGCTGGCGCGGGTCGGCCTGGCGGGGCGCGAGAGCCACCACCCCTCGCAGCTCTCCGGCGGGCAGCAACAGCGCGTGGCAATCGCCCGGGCGCTGGTCACCGAGCCCGCCATCCTCCTGGCCGACGAGCCGACCGGGAACCTCGACTCGCGCACCTCGGAGGAGGTGATGGCGATCGTCCAGGCGCTCAACGACGAGGGGAAGACCATCATCTTGATCACCCACGAGCCGGACATGGCGAAATTCGCGCGCAGGATCGTGGCGATGCGCGACGGACGGATCGTCAGCGACGAGCCGGTCGGGAATCGCCGCGTGCTCTC
>JAYUCR010000007.1:0-2741 GCA_043740165.1 Acidobacteriota bacterium
GTTCCGCATGGTCTGGCGTTTTGAATCGCGAGCGAACCGAAGCGCAGCCCCGTCTCCGCCCCCCGCGCTGGGCTCCCAACCCGGCCGCCGCAACAGGAGCCTCAGCGCACAACAACGCCATCGAGACTGATGCGCAGCTTGTAGCGGTCGTCCGCCGTGTGCAGCTCGAACCCATCGATCAGGAAGGTCCAGATGCCGGGATCGGGGGCGATGATGGTGAACGACTCCGGGGCGTCGAGCGTGGCGCCGCGTGAGTCAATCCTCCCATCGGGGCGGATGAGGGTCAGGTCGAGATCGTTGATCGGGTAACTCGCCCACATCTCGCGCCAGGCGAGTCGGACGTCCATCCGCAGCGTGTCGGGAGGAACGACGACCGGCACGGCGATTCTCTGGTGTTCGGTGATCCGCCCCTGGCGGGTGAGAAGCGGGAACGGGGCTTTCTCGGAATGGATCGCGATGTCGGCGGTGACGTCACCGGCGTTGATCCAGGGGCCGACCGTCGTGATTCTCAGGATCCCCTCCTCCGGCTGCTCGATGGAGAAAAGCCCTCCGAGAGTGAAGGCGATGACCGGATAGTCGCCGGTGGCGTCCTGGCGCGAGGTCTTGGCGCTGTGCACCTCGAGGAGCAGGTCGTCGAGAAAGAGCGGGTTCTGCTCCTCCGGGGGGCTGAGCGGCGTGACGTGCGTCAGCTCGATCAGGACGCGTGAGGTGTTCGGTGCGACCTGGTAGAGGATCTCCCCGCGCTGCCCGGGGCGCAGCGGGCCGAGGTGCCGTTCGACCACGCCGGAATCCACGATCAGCCCGGCGTTGCGTTCGAGGTTGGCCACGACACTACGAACCGCCGGGTGGAACGGCGCCACGGTGTCGGGCACGCTCCCCGCCGCCAGAAGGTCGAACGCCGCCTGCGCGTTGACGTAGCCGCCGCCCTGATCGTTCACGTCCGAGCCGTCGGCGAGGATCGTTGGGTCGGCCGACATCATGATGGCGTTGCGGATCTGGCGCGCGGTGGCCGCGGGGTAGGCCTGCCGGAGGACCGCCGCCACGCCGGCGACCGCGGGGGTCGAGAACGACGTGCCGCTGGCGAGATTGACGATGCTCGTGCCGGAGAAACCCATGCCGTACGAGGCGAGCCCGCTGGCGGTGACGTCGGGATCGACGCGCCCGTCGGCGTTCGGGCCGCGCGAAGAGAATAGAGCGGTCTGCGCCCCGTCGAACGGCCGGAACAGGCGGCCGATGTTCGACCCGAACTGCACGTCGCGCAGGATCCGCTCGTTGTGCGCCAGGCTGGCGGCGCCGACGTTGAGGCTGGCGTACGAGCTGCCGGGGCTCCCGATGGTCAGCGCAGAGGGCCCCGCGTTGCCCGCGGAGTCGACGACGACGATGTTGTTCTCGACCATCCGATCGACGGCGGTGTCGAACAGATCCCCGCCGGCATCGAGGGTCGGCCCGCTCAGGCTCAGGTTCACCACCTGGATGTCGAGGCCGCGCGGATCGCCGGCCTCGTGCAGCGCCTTGAGCTCGAGGACGCGATCGATGGCGGCGAGAACGTCCGAGGTGGCAGCGGCGTCCGTGAGGCCGAAGACGCGCAGGGCGTAGATCTTCGCCAGCGGCGCCGAGCCGATCATCGGGATCTGCGTGCTGTTCACCACCGCCCCGGGCGCATACCGCCGCACCGCGATGAAGAACCCGCTCAGGATATTGAAGTTGGCCATCAGGTTCGCGGAGATCATCCCGGCCACGAAGGTGCCATGGCCGCTATTCGACTTGTTGATGCAGCCCAGCCCGTCCCCGACGAAATCCTCCCCTCCGAGAATGGAGCCGTCGCTCTCGAGGTGCGGGAACCCGGGCCGCAGGCCGGAGTCGATGACCGCGACGATCACGCCGTCTCCGGTCAGCCCGGCGGCGTGCAGCCCGGACAGGCCCATGAGCGCGCCGTTGATCAGGTACGAGTCCGGTTGCGTCGCGGCCAGGTCAGCCAGCTCCGCGGCGCCGCCGATCGCCTCCGACGCCTCCAAGGTGATGCGCGACTCGTCGCCGGTGCGCGCGAACGGCACCTCGCGGCCCTGCAGGTCGTCGACCCGATCGGGCAGGCGCACCGTCGCATCCTTGCTGATCGCCGCCGGACCGACGTAGACGCCCAGAGACGCCAGCGCGGCGCGCGGCAGGCGCGCCGCCACCGCGTCCAGGTGGTGGTACTGCCGCGTCACGTGACCGCCCAGGGCCTCGATGCGCGCCACGAGTCCTGCGAAAGGCCGCGGGCTGCGGATCAGGATCTCCGTGCTGCCGGGGTCGTTCGCCCGGGAGGTCACCGGATCGCCCGGGGGAATCGGGGCCCGCCCTCCGCCCGCCAGAGCACGGCCGCCGCCCAAGTCGCCGAGAGCCCCCAGACCGGCACCGGCGCATGCCAGCACCAGGGCGACGCGGGCCGCCGCCATCAGGGATCGTCGCATCGGATTCTCCTCCCGGGGTGCTTCTCGTCACCCCGTTCATACTCCCGGCGGGCGGGCCGGCGCAAGTATCGTGCGGCTGCCGCGCGCCGTAGCAGCGCCTGCGGGAGCCTAAGCCACCGCGCGGGACCGGGAAAGGGTTTGCCGGACACGGGTCCGGGCTCGCTCGCGCGAGACCCTCCCCTCGCTTCGCCCCACGCCGCCCTCCGCGCGAAAAGCGCGCGGCGGGGCCCCGGCTCGGGGTCTCAGACGGTCCGGCAAAATCCCCGCCTCGGGGCTGCGCGCCGGACCCGG
>JAYUCR010000008.1:0-2738 GCA_043740165.1 Acidobacteriota bacterium
GCCATGCCCCAGAACGGGATCTGAATCTTCGCCAGCAGGCGATCGGGAGAGGCGCGGCGCCAGGCGATGATCGGGCAGATCGCCGCCAGGGTCAGCAGGGCGAAGACGATCGGCACGAAGATCTCGTTGAAGAAGGGCGGCCCCACGGTGATCTTCACCCCGCGCACCGCTTCCGAGAGGATGGGGAACAGGGTCCCCCAGAGGACCGCGAACGCCGCCCCCACGAGCAGCAGGTTGTTGAACAGGAAGGTGCTCTCGCGCGAGACGAAGGAGTCCAGCCGGTGCTCGCTTTTCAACAGCGGCAGCCGGTGGATCAGGAGCCCGACCGACACCACGAACGACACGCCGAGGAAGCCCGCGAACACCGGCCCGATCTCGGAACGGGTGAAGGAGTGGACCGAGGAGATGACGCCGCTGCGCGTGATGAAGGTCCCCAGGATCGACAGCAGGAAGCTCATGATGACGAGCGAGAGGTTCCAGACCCGGAGCATCTTCTTGCGCTCCTCGATCATCACCGAGTGCAGGAAGGCGGTGGCCGTGATCCAGGGGATGAACGAGGCGTTCTCCACCGGATCCCAGGCCCAGTAGCCGCCCCAGCCCAGCTCGACGTAGGCCCACCAGCCGCCCAGCATGATGCCGGTGCCGAGGATGAACCACGAAGTGATGGTGAAGCGCCGTGTGGTGCGGAACCAGGCGTCGTTGAGCTGCCCCGTCGCCAGCGCCGCCATGGCGAACGCGAAGGGCACCGTCAGGCCGACATATCCGAGATAGAGGCAGGGAGGATGGATCGCCATGAAAGGGTTCTGCAGCTGCGGGTTCATTCCCATCCCATCGGGGGGCGGATGGGTCAGTCCGACATACGGCCGCGCCATGAAATTGACCAGCATGAGAAAGAAGGTCGCGACGGAGCTAAACGTTGTAATGACGATCGGCATGAGCGGACGATTGCGGTGCCGGTTCATGAGCAGGACCAGCGAAGCATAGGAGCACAGGATGAAGAGCCAGAAAAGGAGCGATCCCGACTGTCCGGCCCACAGGGCGCTGAACTTGTAGATCCGGGGCAGGGCGCGGTTGGAATACGAGGCGACGTACTCCAGGTCGAATCGATCGTTGTGGATCAGCCACTCGAGGGCGATCACCGCCGCGCCGACCAGGCACCAAGTCGCGTGAACGGCGCGCTCGGCACTGCGGATCAGCTGGCCGGACTGCATGCGCCAGCCGTTGTAGGACGCCACGAGCGCCCAGGCCGAGGTGATGAGCGCGAGGAACAGGCAGTAGGTGCCGAGGTCGGCCATCAGATCTGAAGCAGGAGGGCGCGGCTCACCGCGCGGGCACGCCCGCGGCCTGACCGGCCTGTCGCTGCATGGACGCCTTCAGGGCGTCGCGTCCGGTGGCGGTGGATTCGTACTTCGAGGGGCACTTGGCCAGCAGCGTGTGGGCGACGAACTGCTGGTCGGAGCCGAGGTGTCCCTCGACCACGACCTCGGAACCGTCCACGAAGGTATCGGGCGTCTCCTTGGAGTAGATCACCCGCAATTCGCGTCCGGTCGTGTCGGTCATCACGAATCGGGCCCCGAGCTGCCCGGGCGTCTTTTCGATGCTGCCGCTCTTGACGTTGCCGTTGACGCGGAAGTTCTCGCCGAGGTCGTCGCGGCCCTGTCGATCGAGAAACTCGCCGACGGTCAGGTAATAGACCATCGACCCCTTGAGCCCCACACTAAAGAGGATGGCGAAGCCGATGACGAGGGCGACCACGGCGATCATGATTTTCGGGGTGAACCGGCCGGTGGCCACGCTTCGCATCTCCTTCGCAAACGGCAGACGGCGGGGATGATATCCCACCGATCCGGGGGGGGTCAACGGGTCGCCACCCGCCCTTTGGAGCCCCCGGCGGGGATTTTTCGGTCGGGGCTTGACTCGCGGGGCCGCGCGAATACATTGGGAGGAATAAGGCTTATATACGTGCTTTCAATATCAAGGCGATGTCATATGACGAAGGCAGATATATAAGCGTAGTACCTGAATCCCGAATCCTCCCAAAGCTGCCCAACCCAAGACGGGGGACCGAAAGGCCCCCCTCCCGCCTTTTCTGATCCGGCTTCACCGGTCGCGATGACGAAGGGTGAAGCGGTCGCGACGCGCGATTCTTTGACAGGATGGCGCCGCGATGGTAGTTTTCAGCCGTCATTGATTCGCCGCCGCGGAGCCCCAGGTGCTGAAGCAGTCGCAGGAACGCCTTGAAAAGGAAATGCGGGCTCTCGAACGGGAATACCGTCACGAGCTCCCCAAGGAGATTCAGCGCGCCAAGGCGCTGGGCGACCTCCGGGAGAACGCCGAGTATAAGGCGGCGCTGGAGCGGCAGCATTACGTGCAGGCGCGCATCGGCCACCTGCAGTCGCAGCTCCGTACCCTGGCCATGATTGATCTGGAGACTCTTCCGCACGATCGCGCCGGCCTTGGATCGACCCTCACCGTCTTCGACGTCGATTCCGACAAGGAGATGATTTACGAGCTGGTGATCCCGGAGGAGTCCAACCTCGCCAAGGGATTGATCTCGGTCTCCTCGCCGATCGGCCGGGCGCTGGTCGGCCACCAGGCGGGGGAAGAGGTGACCATCAGCATCCCGGCCGGGACCCGGGTCCTCCAGATTCGCCTGCTGCTCACGCTGCACGACAAAGCGAACCGGGAGGAGGGGTGAGCCGCATTCTGGCCTCCGCCATCTCGATGGCGCTGGTCCT
>JAYUCR010000009.1:0-6672 GCA_043740165.1 Acidobacteriota bacterium
CGCAGCGACACTTCGGGGGCGCCCGTCGCAGCGAGGAACACGCGGCTGTCCGCCGGATCGAGCAGCGTGGGAGCCGCCGGCAGCACCGTGCGCGTGACGACCTTTTCCGCGGTCACGTCCATGCGATCGAGCGGCTTCAGGGTGTGCGTGGCCCCCGCCGCCTGCACCTCAGTCGTCCCGCTGTGCACCTCCGTCCGCGTGCGGCGACTCTCGGCGCTGTAGAGAACGTCGAATTGCGCGCGACTGGAGGCGCGCGTCGTCGTCGATTCGGTGGCCACCTCGTGCACCGAACCGACCACATTCGCTTCCGAAGTGGAAGCGCTCACGCCACCCCAGTTGACCTTTTCCTGGACCTTGCGCACCTTGGTGGACGGGTCCTCGTACAGCTCGCGAATCTCCACCAGCGATCCGGGCTTGATGGTCGTGATCGTTCCGTCGAAATAGATCACCTGGGCCGAGCCGCTGCTGGCGGTCTTGATCTGATCGCCCACTTTCAGCGCGGCGTTGCCGTTCAGGGAATCCCAGACGAACTCGCGCGCCCGCTTCACCTTGACGTCCCCCTCATACTTGAAGACGCGCGCGGCGAAAGTCTCACTGCCCTGACCGGCGAGTACCTTTTCGGCGAAGGCCTGGGACTGCTGGGCCGCGGCGCGAGCCTCGGGAAACGCCTTGCGATCAAACGAAAGCCGCGCGGCGGTCAGCAAGGTCCCTGACTTCTGCGCGAGCGCGGCGCGCCCCGGGTCGCCCGAGGTGGCCGCCTGCGCCTCGCCGTAGAGTCGTTCCGCGCGGCCGATATCGAGCAGGGCCAGATCCTCGGGAGTCCCGCGCAGCGACGCCTTGAGATAGAAAAAGAGTCCACCCAGCGCCGCTATGAGAACGACCAGGACGATGGCCCGCGTGATGCTGCGATAGGAAATCGTCGTCCAATCGAGCAGAACCTGCGGGTTCTTGCGCCCCTTCATGCCACCCATCCCCCATCTCGCGCCCAGGCTCCAGACCGCACGGCCCGGATAACCCCTTGCCCGCCTGTCGGTTAGACCGATCCGCCCGGCGGGCAGACAGGTCTCCGGCCTCAGGCCCAGATGTCAATATAGGAAGTCTTCCGCTCCAGGCAAGAAAAGCGTCTTGCTCCCGGGGTGCCCGCATCGGTAGACTTGGTGCTCTCCGTTTCCGCGAGGGCCGACCCTCGCCACAAGAGGCTCTCGTCATGCTGCAGCAGATGCGTGAACAGTTCCGGTACCTGAAGTGGCTCCTTCTGATCGTCGTCTTCATGTTCGTCGTCTGGGCCGCCGCGACCTACACGGGCGGCCAATCCGGACAACGCGAGAACACCGCCGTGTGGGCGGCCCAGGTCAACGGGACAACCATCGAGGGCGCCACCTTCCAGTCCTACGCCCGCCAGCTCGACAGCACCTACCAATCGCTGTTCGGAGAACAGTACGCGCAGCAGCGCGGGCTCGTGAAGATCGGCCGGCAAGCCATCAACCAGCTCGTGGACGAGGAGCTGATGTACCAGGAGGCGGTCCGGCAGGGACTGCGCGTCACCCCCGAGGAAGTGGCGCTGGCGATCACGCGCGACCCGAACTTTCAGGAGAACGGGCGATTCATCGGTGTTTCGCGCTACCGCGACCTGTTCCGGGCGGGGAACGTGGGGGTGGGAGAGTACGAGGCGCAGGTCCGCCGGCGGCTCCTCATCGAGACCTACCGCAACCTGATTGGAAACGGAGTGGTCGTGACCGACGCACAGGTGGAGCAGGAATTTCTCCGTCGCAATCAGAAGGCCACGGTCGAGTACGTCCTGATCGATTCGAAACACCTGCCGTCTCCCCGCCCGGCGAGCGACGAGGAGGCGGCACGATATTACGAGGCGCATCGCGATCGCTTCGCGCGCGGCGAGGGGCGCACGGGAACTTACGTGCTGATCAGCCCTCAGGACCTGGCGCGAACGATCACGGTGGCGGACGACGAGGTGCTGGCCGCCTACAACCGCGACCTCGCCACCAAGTACACGGTGCGTGAGCAACGCCGCGCCTCCCACATCCTTTTCAAGGTGGCTCCCGATGCCACGCCGGCGGACATCACGCGCATCGAAGTGAAAGCAAAGGATGTCCTGAAGCGGGCCCGTTCCGGGTCGGACTTCGCCGAGCTGGCGCGCCGGTACTCCGAGGACAGCTCCGCCTCCAACGGCGGGGATCTCAATTTCTTCGGTCGCGGCCAGATGGTCAAGGAATTCGAGGACGCCGCCTTTACCCTCCCCGTCGGCGCGGTGAGCGACCTGGTCCGCACAAATTACGGATTTCACATCATCAAGGTGACCGAGACACGCGAGCCGCACACCATGACGTTCGAAGAGGTGAAGGATCGGCTGCGGGAAGAGCTGAAGATGACCCAGGCGCGCTCCCAGGCGGTCGAGCGCGCCGCCGCCTTGGCCAAGGCGGCGTCCGGCGGAGGGCTCGAGGTGGTGGCCCGATCGCAGGGTCTGACGCCGACCGCGACGGGCCCGGTGCGCTCCGGCGACGCTCTCGCCGGCCTCGCCGCGTCGCAGCAGGTGGTGGCACGCATGGTGACGCTCGAAACCGGCAAGGTGAGCGAGCCGATCGCCATTCCGTCCGGTCAGGTCGTGGTCCAGGTCACCGGCGTGGTGCCCGACGAGACGCGCCCCCTGCCGGAGGTCCGCTCGCAGGTAAACCAGGCGCTGGCGGAGGAAGGACAGCGCTCCGCCGTCATGGCGGCGATGCAGGCCCCCGGCGCCAAGTCCGGCCTCGCCGCCCTGGCACGCCAGTTCAAGATCGAGATCAAGACGGAGAAGAATTTGGCGCGCGGATCGACACTTCCGGGGCTGCCACGCAACTTAATCCTGGACCGTCAGATCGAGACCCTCTCCCCCGGCGCCCTGGGCGATCCCGTGGCGACGACCGCGGGTATCGTGGTGCTCTCCGTTCGGGAGCGCAATGACCACCACGACGATTTGGCCTCACAGCGGGACGCCACCCGTGACAGCCTGGTGAACCAGGATCGCGAGCGCCTGATGCGCTCGGTGCTGAGGCAGTTGCGCGAACAGGGGCACGTGAAGGTCAATACGACCCTGGTCGACGCCATCGACCGCAGCTGACCCCCCGGAGTCTGTCCTGGCGCTTGAAGACCCGCCTCCCACGCTTATATTCAAGCGGAGGGAGGAGACCATGCCGGGACGCCGCACGGACGGAACTTTCAATAAGGGAATGCAAGCCGTCAGCCGGGGCGACTTCCTCGAAGCTCTGGCCTGCTTCGAGGCTTGCATGGAACTGGAACAGCGCGCCACCGGACCGATGCAGGTGCGGGCCATGTCCTACTATGGTCTTTGCCTGGCGATGGTTTCGGAGCGGTTGCAGGAGGCGCGGGAGATCTGCGAAGCAGCCCTCGCCGCCGCTCCGCACGAACCGGACCTTTACGTCAACCTGGGGCGCGTCTGCGTTCGCCAGGGCGATCGGGCCCAGGCCTTCCGAACCTTGGTGCGCGGCCTGGGTCAGAATCCCCGACATCCGGGCCTGGTGGAGGCCCTGCGCAAACTGGGATTCCGGCAGAGGCCGGTGATCACCTTCCTGCCGCGCACGCACCCGGTCAATCAGATGCTGGGATCGTTGCGCGCGACCCTGGAGAGAAACGCCCGGAAAGCCAGCCGCTCGTCTTCGAACCGTCGCTCTAAAGCGGCGTGACCGGGGAAGTCGCCGCCCCCCCTGCGGTAGAACTCACCGATACGGCGCCTGGATTGGCCGTCGGCTGTACCACCAATCGATACAAGCTCGAGGCCGGAACGTAAGTCATGGCTCCGTATCCGGTCACCGACAAGGTGACCGACCCTGCCGGGTAGTTGCTGGTGGCCTCGACGGTCAGCCGGCTGGCCGACGCCTGCCACGTGGCGAGCGTGATGGTCACAACCTCCACCACGTCGTCGATGAACCCGTCGCAATCGTCGTCCAACCCGTTGAACACCTCGACCGCGTTGGGATGGATCGATGAATTGGTGTCGTTGCAGTCGACCGACGCCGGGTAGCCATCGCCGTCGCTGTCCTGGCAGGCATCGCCGACTCCATTCGCGTCCTGGTCGGCCTGCGTCGGGTTCGCCACCGCCGGACAGTTGTCGCAGGGGGTACCTCTGCCATCGTGATCGGCGTCGGTCTGGGCAGGGTTCGCGATCAGCGGGCAGGTGTCGTTGAGGTCCGGGATCCCGTCGAGATCGGTGTCGAGACCCTGGGGCGGGCAGGCGGTGGCCGTCGGACGCGGGCCGCCGCCGGTGGCCGCTCCGAGCGAGCCTTCCCCGCAGACATTCCGTCCCGCTTCCAGATAGTAGAAGAAGGAGTCCGTCGGCGGAATGGCCGCGTCGTCGAATTGCGTTCCGGCGACGTCCGCCAGGAGGCAGGTGGCGCTGAAATTGCGCGGACCCTCGAGCGGGATGGTGGCGCGGTAGACGTTGTAGACGTTCGCTTCGGCCACCTGGCCCCACCTGATACGGACGGTGGGAATGGTCGCATAAGCGACCTGCTCAATCACCTCGGCGGGCGGCTGGGAGGCCAGGTAGGAAGCCGGCGCGCAGTCCTGGAGATCGGCCACGCCGTCGTTGTCATCGTCCGGGTCGATGCAATCGTAGATACCGTCGCCGTCGAGATCCGGGAAGCCGCCTTCGTCGATGACCAGGTCGCAATCGTCATCAATGCCGTTGCACAATTCCGCCGCCCCGGGATGAATCGCGGGGTTGACGTTGTTGCAGTCGCCGCCGCAGGTTGTGAAACCATCGCCATCCTGGTCGAACCCCTCGTCGATCGCCAGATTGCAGTTGTCGTCCACCAGGTTGCAGAGCTCCACCGCGCCGGGGTGGATGGAGGGATTGGCGTCGTTGCAGTCCAGCGGCTGCGGATACCCGTCCTGGTCGTTGTCGATTCCGGCCACGGCCCCCGCGATGCGCAGGTCGTACGAGCCGTACACACCGAGTCCGGCGCCGTGCACCGACTTCAGGTAGAGGCGGCCGGTCGACGGCGGCGTGTACGCGATGAGCGATGACTTGTCGCTTGCGCTGCGGTCGTCGTTCGAGGCTACGACGGTGACCCCGTTGCTGCCGAGCAGCGTCAGCGAGGTGTTGGGGTCCCCGAGCAGGTTGAAGGTTTCGATGGTGTAAGGCGAGCCGCCGACCGCGTCGAAGGAGAACAGATCGGTGTCGACCTCGCCGAGCAGGTCATTGTTGCGATCGGCGAAGTAGGTCAGGTGATAGACCGCCGGGCCGGGAAGCATCAAGCGCGCCTCGGCCACCGAATCGTTCATCTCGAACAGGTCGGGCTCGAACTCCACTTCGAGCTCACGGAAGATGTTGCGCATCTCGGTGAGATGGCCGTTGGCGATGGTCGGATGGAACCACCCGTCCCAGAAATCCTCCAGGCTGATGTTGGCGGCCGTCGGGATGTAGGACCTCATCACCTGGAAGGTATCGCCCTCGAGACCCTGCAGCAGATCGAAGGACTCGTCGGTCCCGGGAGAGCCGTCGGTCGAGGAAGGCCCGTCGCCGATATCCCAGAGGGCCGTGTAGACGGTCGTCTCGCTCGTGGCGCCGGAGCAGACGAAGGGCTGCTGTGTTTCGACGTCGAAAGAGAATTGCAGTTGCCCCGGGCCGGCCTGCCCCGTGGTCCGAACGTAGGTGCTGCTGTTGGGCAGGTTGGCGTGCCGCCGTATCGAGTTGCCCCAGTAGGTGGCGTGCCCCTCGTCGAACGCCAGGCGCAGGTCCTGATTGCAATCGCTCAGGTGGTGCGTCCCGCCCGGGTTGTTGCTGGCCGAAAAATTGGACACCATCCAGTGACCCGACTCGTGCAGCATCACCGTGTCGTCGTACCCGCCGTTGTTGGCTTGAACGATGGCGGTGCCGTTCCAACTCGAGAGGTTCGGGTTGGCGGAGCTGAAGATCACCAGCAGCAGTGGCCCCGGAACTTCGCCGGCGCGCAGGTAATTGAGGAAATCGGTCGCGTACAGAGCATTGTCGTAGAGGTTGAACGCCTCCCCGCCCGAGCCCGCCAGCGCCACGAGCGCGCCGGTGTCGACGTTCTGGGTCGGCGGGTGGGCCGTGAGCGTCGGACCCCGGACCGCCCAGGTCGTCGAGGTGCTGGACGTGGAGCGCACTTCAACCGGGATTCCGGTGGTGGTCGTCAGGTGGGCCCGGCAGCGGATGTAGATATCCCTTGTCTGGGTATCGACGACCGCGAAGTTGAATGTCCCGGTGGCGCTGGTCGCGGAGGTCCAGAGCACCGATCCATTGCTGTCGCGGATGACCTGAACGTCCGCGAACCGCACGGGACGGATCGGCTCGACGCCGGTGAAGCCGTTGGCGTTAAATTCCCGGTCGACGTATCCGCAGGAACCCGTGACGTTGTAGTTGGCGAGGGCAGGCAGGGTTCCGGCCAGCAGCACCAGAAGCGCGGGAAGGATCCGTCTCACCGAGGCAACTCGTCGGGTGTGGCCGCCATCACTTCGTAGGCACCGGCGTGCAGGACCCCCTCCGGCCTGGCGCGCGGCCCCGCGAGCGTCACACCCGAACCGAGTTCGAACACCCGGCCGCTCGCGTCACGAAAGGTGGCGTGCAGATGGATCGCCCGATCGGAATCTCCGGGGGCCTCGAGCCCGAGCTTGCTGAGGCGCTTTTGACCCTTCGCC
>JAYUCR010000010.1:0-2727 GCA_043740165.1 Acidobacteriota bacterium
TCTGGCGGCGCAGGCGATCGATTCGGGGGCCGCGCGGCAGCTGGTGGATCGGCTGCGGAAGCTTTGCCCATTTGAAGAAGAGGAGGCCTGAGGCGTGGCGGACATCCTGAAGCGCATCATCGATGCCAAGCGGATCGAGCTCGCAGGGGAGAAGCTCCAGCTGCCGCCCCGCCGGGCGATCGAGCTGGCGAGCGGCGCGCCGGCGCCGCACTCGTTCCTGGAGGCCCTGCAGCGCCCGGACGGCTTCCGCGTCATCGCCGAGATCAAGCGGGCCTCCCCGTCGCGCGGCACCATCCAGGGGAACGCCGATCCCGCGTCGGTGGCGAAGGCGTATGCCGCGGCCGGCGCGGCGGCGATCTCGGTCCTCACCGATCAGCGCTTCTTCCTCGGCTCGCCCGGCCACCTCGAGGCGGTGCATGACGCCGTGACCCTGCCCGTCCTGCGCAAGGACTTTCTGTTCGAGGAGTACCAGATCTACCGCAGCCGGGCGCTCGGCGCCGACGCTCTGCTCCTGATCGCGCGCATCCTGGAGCCGAAGCTCCTGACGACGTTGATCGGCGTGACCCGATCGCTCCACATGGAAGCGCTCGTCGAGGTGCACGGGGAAGAAGACCTGGCGCGCGCCCTCGACTGCGGCGCGACGCTTGTCGGGATCAACAACCGCGATCTGGGCACCATGACCGTGTCGCTCGACACCTCGTTGCGCCTCCTTCCGCTCATCCCGGCGGGGGTGACCCGGGTCAGCGAGAGCGGCATCGAGACCCGGGCGGATCTCGAACGCCTGCGCTCGGCCGGGGCCGACGCCTTTCTCATCGGCGAGCGCCTGATGCGCGAGCCCGATCCGGGGGCCGCGCTCAAGGCCCTGCTGGAGGGGCCGGCCGCATGAGGGTGCGGATCAAGGTCTGCGGCATCACCCGCGTCGAGGACGCGCGCGCCGCCGTCGATCTGGGCGTGGATGCCCTCGGGTTCAACTTCGTCCCGTCCAGTCCGCGGGCGATCGCCCCGGAGGCGGCTCGCCGCATCATTGGCGACGTGCCGCCACTGGTCATCAAGATCGGGGTCTTCGCCGACACCGCGCCGCGGGAAGTCGAAAGCGTGGCGCGGCACGCCGGGCTCGACCTGGTGCAGCTGCACGGCGACGAATCCCCCGAGGCCTGCGCGCTCCTCGGCGTCCCCTGGTACAAGGCGCTCCGGGTCGACGACCGGTTCCGCCCCGAGGACGCGACGCGCTACGGCCGCGCGCTCTTCCTGCTCGACGGGTATGTTCCCGGCGCGCTCGGGGGAACCGGGCGGGCGTTCGACTGGTCGCTGGCGCGCCGCGCGGGCGCCCACGGCCGCGTGATCCTGGCAGGCGGTCTCGGCCCGGAGAACATCGAAACGGCGATCGACGCGGCGCGGCCGTTCGCCGTCGACGTCAACAGCGGGGTCGAATCGCGTCCCGGGATCAAGGACGCCATGCGCCTGGAGTTGTTCTGCCTCCGGGTCGCCCAGGCGTCGGCCCGGGCGGGCGGCGGGGCGATGGCGCCGGAGAGCTCGGCCGGGGCGGACAGGTCATGAGCGAAGACACGCTCAACGGGAAATTCGGACCGTACGGAGGCCGCTACGTTCCGGAAACGCTCGTCGGCCCCCTCGAGGAGCTGGAAGCGGCCTGGCGCGAGTGCCGTTCCGACGCGAAGTTCGTCGGTGAGCTGCGCCACTATTTCACCACCTATTCCGGCCGGCCGACGCCCCTGACGCGCGCCTCCAACCTGGCGGAGCGGATCGGCGGCTCCCTGCGGATCTACCTGAAGCGCGAGGACCTGAATCACACCGGGGCGCACAAGATCAACAACTGCCTCGGCCAGGCGCTGCTGGCGCGCCGGATGGGGAAGAGCCGGGTCATCGCCGAGACCGGCGCGGGACAGCACGGGGTGGCGACCGCGAGTGTCGCCGCCCTGTTCCGCATGCGCTGCGTGATCTACATGGGTGAAGAGGACATGCGACGGCAGGCGCTGAACGTCTTCCGCATGCGGCTTCTCGGTGCCGAGGTGGTCCCGGTGACGGCGGGAAGCCGCACTCTCAAGGACGCCATCAGCGAAGCGATGCGCGACTGGGTGACCAACGTGCGCGACACGCATTACATCCTCGGGTCGGCCCTCGGAGCGCACCCCTATCCGTCGATGGTGCGCGACTTCCAGTCGGTCATCGGGCACGAGACGCGGCAGCAGATCTTCGCGGCCGAAGGCAGAATGCCGGATGCGCTCGTCGCCTGCGTCGGCGGCGGCAGCAATTCCATCGGCCTGTTCCATGCCTTTCTCGAGGATCGCGAGGTGCGTCTGTTCGGCGTCGAGGCGGGGGGGCGGGGGCTGCAGCCGGGGGATCATGCGGCGCGGTTCGCCGGGGGCAGCCCCGGGGTGCTGCACGGGACGCGCACCTTCGTTCTCCAGGACGAGAACGGGAACATCGAGGCGACCCACTCGGTGTCGGCCGGCCTGGACTACGCCGCCATCGGCCCCGAGCATGCCTACCTGCGCGATCTCGGGCGGGTCGTCTACACGCACGTCGGGGACGACGAGGCCCTCGCCGCGTTCCGCCTGCTCGCCGAGACCGAAGGGATCATCCCGGCGCTCGAGTCAGCGCACGCCATCGCCTACGTGGCGCGCGAGGGGGCGGGGGGAGGACTCGGCGGACTCATCGTGATCAATCTCTCGGGGCGGGGCGACAAGGATGTTTCCGAGGTGGCGCGCC
>JAYUCR010000011.1:0-2724 GCA_043740165.1 Acidobacteriota bacterium
TCGAGCTCGACGCGGCGGCCGACCACTCGCTCGACGCGGTCTACACGCACGACGCCTCGTTCATGACCGACCTGGGCGCCGTCGTCCTGAGGATGGGGAAGCCGACGCGCGGCCCCGAGCCGTCGCGGCACGCGGCGTTCTACCGCGCAGCCGGGATCCCGATTCTCGGCGCCATCGACGAGCCCGGCACCATCGAGGGGGGCGACCTCGTCTGGCTCGACGCGGTGACCGTCCTGGTGGGGCGCGGCTACCGCACCAACGCCAGCGGGATCGACCAGCTACGCATGATCCTTGCGCCCACCGGGGTCGAGGTCCTGGTGGCGCCGCTGCCGCATTTCTTCGGCCCGGAGTCCTGCCTGCACCTGATGTCGCTCCTGAGCATGGTCGACACCGCGGTAGCACTCGTCGACGTGGCCTGGCTCGCGGTGCCGACCCTCGAGCTGCTGCAGGAGCGGGGCATCGGTCTCGTCGAGATCGACACCACCGAGCGGGACGCCCTCGCCTGCAACGTCCTGTCGCTGGGTGAGCGCCGCCTGCTGGCGATGGAGGGGAGCCCCGCCACGCGAACCCGCCTGCGCTCCGCCGGGTTCGATGTCCGGACTTTCCCCGGCCGCGAGCTGGGGAGGAATGGCGGCGGTGGGCCGACCTGTCTCACGCGGCCCATCCTGCGCGCCTAACGCAGGAACTGCTCCCGCACCGCCTTCTTCAGGAGCGTCGGCGGCAGGAGGCCCTGCGACAGGATGAAGTCGTGGTATTTCTGCGCGTCGAACCGCGGGCCCAACGTGCGCTCCGCCTCGGTGCGCAGCTCCATCAGGCGCGTGTAGCCGCAGAAGTAGGACGGCGCCTGGCCGGGGGCGCGGAAGGTGTAGCGCTCCACCTCCTGGTTGGCCATCGGCTGCGACAGCATCACCTCGTCCTGCAGGATGCGCATCGCCTCGTCGCGCGTGATCGTCCCCAGCTGCAGGCCGGGATCGAGAAACGCCCGCGAAGCGCGCATCAATCGATGCTGCAGGCCGATCAGCTGCCCGTCGAGCGGCAGGTACGGCTTCATGATCGCTTCCGCATAGAGCCCCCACCCCTCGACGTTGACGCTGTTGAAGGCGAAGATGGCGCGCGCCAGCGACACTCCCTTCTCGACCATGGCGGCGAACTGCAGCTCGTGCCCCGGCCGCCCCTCGTGCGCGACCAGCGTCCAGGAGGCGGCCTCGAAGGTGAAGTCGTCGTACGCTTGCACCTTCCCGTCCGGGCCGAGGGCGCGCAGCGGCAGCATGAAGGTCCCCATCTCGCCGGTGTTCCCGATCAGGCGCGGCGGGCGCATGTTGGGCGCCGGCTGCGTGGCGCTCTCCGCCTCGGTCGCGAGCTGGATGCGCATCGCGCGGTCGGGAAGCGTGACCAGGTGATTCTTGCGGATCAGCTCCTCCATGTCGGCGATCCGCCTCTGGTAGTGCGGCAGGATCGCGTCCCCGGTGAGCTGCTTCGCCTTCAGGGCGCGGATGACGTCGTGGTAGTCGGTGAGCGCGGCGCCATCGTTGCCGACGAGGCCGTCCTCCTTCGCCACCCGCGGCGCCAGCGACTGCATCTCGAACCGAATCTCCATGAAGGCGACCTGCGCCCGCGACACCAGCTCCGCCACCGGCATGTCGATGCCGAACTGCTTCAGCGAGAAGGCGTAGAGATCCGGCGGCTGGCGGAAGTCGTCGCGCGCCCTCGGCACCACCTCGGCCCGGAGAAACGCCTCGTAGGCGTCGAGCTGCCTCTGCAGCGACTTGAGCGGCGCCTCGTACCCCTTGATGCCGTACTTCCCGAACAGCTCGCCCAGCCCCTTGATGTAGGTGGGGCCGGTGGACAGGTCGCGCTCGATCTCGGCCTTCACCGGGCCGAGCAGGCCGGGGATCTGCATGCGCTCGCGGGTGTAGGCCATCGCCAGCTCGGTGACCGGCACGTACCCCTTCTCCAGGCCGGCGTAGCGCCGCATCCGGACCAGCGCCGCCGGTCGCCGCACGGCGTCCACCTGCTCGTCGAGCAGCGTGTGGATCCCCTGGAACACCGTCTGGTGCATGTCGATGTACGGCAGAAGCAGCTTCTCGCTGAGGTCCGCGCCTTCCACGTTGCGCTCGGCGGTGTCGATCAGGATGCCGAGATCCTGTCGCACCGCCGGGTCGGTTTCCTTCTCCAGGCGGCCGCGCAAGGTGGCGATCGCCTGCGCCACATCTTTCTTCTGGCGCTCGATGAACCCGGGCTTCAGGTCGAGGATCTGCTCGTCGAGGCCCGGCACGCCGAGCCGCCCGGCCGTCTCCGGGGATTGGCGGGCGAGAACCTCCAGCAGGACCTGGGTGTTGGCGTTGCTGCGCTCCACCCACGCGGGGGCCGCGGGTGCTGCGGGCGCCGCCAGCGCCGGCGTCAGAGCCAGCGCGAGGGCGAGCAGCAGTAGAGCGAGCGCCGGCGCGCGACCGGCGGCCAGGGTTCGAGGCAGAAGGCGAGTCCGGAGCGGCATCGATGACCTCCGTCACGTTTCAGGGTCGGAAGGGCGGTATTCTATGCCGTCCGCGCCTCGTCGCGCGCGGCCGATCGGAGGGGAGATGCCCGACATCACGTTCCTGGGGGCCGCCGGCACCGTGACCGGCTCGCGTTACCTGTTGACGTCGCGCGGCGCGGCCGGCAAGAGCGGGGCCGCGGCGATGGCGGGAGACGAGCGGGTCCTGATCGACTGCGGCATGTACCAGG
>JAYUCR010000012.1:0-6643 GCA_043740165.1 Acidobacteriota bacterium
GTTCGAAGGAGCCCCGCAGGGCCGGACGCAGATCGCGGCCTCGCTGAGCCTGCTGCCGGCCCACTCCGGCCTGGTGGCCGATCCGGTCCAGGACGGCGCGCCGGACGCGGCGCGAAACCTCCGTCTCTCGCCCGAATCGAATGCCGACTCGCGTCAGATCGACCTGGCGCTGGGGCGCGATTTCGGGATGCTGAGCGGCACCGTCAGCGGCTCCGTCGGGCGCACCGGTAGACGCACGATGCCGCTCGTCGAGTCCGGGTCGGCGCCGATCGTGTCGTTCGGCGCCGAGAACTTCTATGAAACCCGAATCGGAGTCGCCTACAAACCCTGGGAGACGCGCATGGAGGTCGGATACCGTCGCGTCGCCTCGGAGCTCGACTACCACCAGCTGAACTTCATGGTATCCCGGAATCTCCCCGCGCCGCGCAGCCTGCTCGGGGCCCGGCTGCGTGCGCTCCTCGAATGGCAGAGCCTGGCCTATGACTCTCTCCTGGCCGGAAACGGCCCAACCCCGATCTCCGGCCTGACCTCCCGACTCAGCGGCGGGGTCGGCCTGAGCTTCTGAGGCGCGGGACCGGTGCGGTTTCGCAGAACCCTGGCGGTTGCCTTCACGCTCCTGCTCCTCTTCTGGGGAATCAACTCCTTCACCTCCCGCGTCGCGCGGCTGGAGCCGGAGATCGGGGTGGAGTGGATCGACACGCCGCGCGGTCCGCTCGCCGAATCGGTCTATCCGCGCGAGCCGGGATGGAAGGGCGGGCTGCGCCCGGGCGATCACCTTGTCGAGGTCGACGGCGATCCGGTCCAGAAGGTGACCGAGGTGGAGTCCGCCCTGCGACGGGCTCCGGCCGGCATGAGCATGCTCTTCCGCGTTCACCGCGATGCCGACACGTTCGACCTGCCGGTCCGCCCCGTCCGGGTGGGCGGCGGCGACGCGGTGGACTACTACCTCGCGATCGTCGGCATGACCTTCCTGGCGGTCGGCCTGCTCGTCTGGCTGCGCGCCAACCGGGCCCGCGCCGCGGTGCCGTTCGGATTGCACTGCCAGGCGATGTATCTCTATCTGGTCCATTCCCCGACCGGGCGCGGCGGGATGCTCGACCTGTCCGCCTACTGGGGGGACCTGATCGGGATGCTTCTGGCCCCGGTCCTGTTCCTGCACATCAGCATCGCCCTCGCCGACGACGATCGCGGCGCCTCCGGCCGCCGGTGGCCGCGCGCGTTCCTCTATCTGGCCCCCCTGCTGCTCTTCCTCTACAACCTCTACCTGCTCACCTTCGGCGGCGCCTACCGTTTCGACGATCCGGTCGGCGCCTTCCGCTTCAAGGTGCGCCTCGAGCAGCTCTACGTGGCGGTCACGCTGATCGCCGGCATCGTCATGGCGGTCCGCGCCTACCTGTCGGCGGAAAAGCTCCAGACGCGCTGGCAGCTGAAGTGGATCGCGTGGGGAAGCCTCTGCGGATTCCTGCCTCCGGCGCTGTTCTACCTGCTGCCGCTGTCGCTCGGGGTGCGGATCGGGAACGGGAGCCAGCTGTCGGTGCTGCCGATGGCGTTGGTCCCGCTGGCCTTCGCCGCCGCCATCGTGCATTACCGGCTTCTGGATCTCGACATTTTCCTCAAGCGGATCACGGTGACGGTCGGGCTGCTCCTGACCGCGGCGGCGACCTACGCCGCCTGTTACGTCCTGATGGATCGGATGGCCGGGGGCGCCACGCGGCCGGGGTTCAACATGGCGTTGATCCTGGCCACGTTCCTGATGGCCATTTTTTATCCCAGGTTGCACCGCCAGCTGAAGGGGGCGGTGGATCAGTTCTTCTACCGCGAGCGCTACGACTACCGTCGCACCCTGATCGAATTCGGCGAGGCGCTGAATCGAGAGCTGAGCCTCCCGGCGCTGGTGCGCAAGTTCACCGGGCGGGTGGAGCGCACCTTCGGGGTCGCCGCGGCGCACGTCTTCGTGCGCACCGGCGCCGGCGAGCGGCTCCGGAGCGAAAGCGCCGGAGAGCTGGCCGCGGAGGACGCGGTGGTGGCTCTCCTCCGGGGGGTCGACTACCTCTCCCTGCGCGATCACCCCGGCGCCGCGGAGACCTCGACGGGCCGGCGCCTGATCGACGATCTGGGCCTGGAATACCTCCTCCCCCTGCTGGTG
Source organism: Acidobacteriota bacterium (assembly GCA_043740165.1). GTDB lineage: Bacteria > Acidobacteriota > Polarisedimenticolia > Gp22-AA2 > Gp22-AA2 > JAYUCR01. The sequence goes on from JAYUCR010000012.1 coordinate 2,147, forward strand.
GAAGGGGAGATCGTTGCCGTGCTCGGGGTGTCCGTGCCTCTGGCCGGCGAGCCGTTCAATTCCGAGGACCTGCAGCTGATGGTGTCGTTCTGCCGGCACGCCGCGGCGGCGTTCGCCGGCGCCCGCCTCTACAGCGCCCTGGCCGGGAAGGTTCAGGAGATCGAGGCCCTGAAGGATTTCAACGAGAGCATCCTCGAGTCGAGCCGCGTCGGCATCCTGGTCTCCGATCGCGAGGGGCGGCTGGTGGGGCTGAACCGCGCCTTCGAGGCGCTTTACGGCGCCAATCGCCGCGACCTGCTGGGGCGGCCCGTCTCGGATCTGCTGCCGGAGGTGTTCGACAACCCCGCCCGGGGCGCCGTGAGCGCCGCTGTACCGGCCGCGGGCTCCGGCCCGGAGGACGCTCCGGCCGACGACGGCGCGCGCGTCCATCGGACCCTCCTGCGCACGCCCGACGGCCGCCGCCTGGTCATCAACCTGACCCGCTCGACGTTGCGCGACCCGGAGGGGCGGAGTCTCGGGCGGGTCCTGACAGTGGACGACGTCACCGAGCTTGTCCGCCACGAGGAGGATCTGCAACGCCGGGACCACCTCGCGTCGATCGGCCTCCTCGCCTCCGGGATCGCCCACGAGGTGAACACGCCGCTGACCGGCATCTCCTCGTACACGCAGATGCTCCTGGCGCGGCGGACGCCCCAGGACCCCGAGTACTCGATCCTGCGCACCATCGCGCAGCAGACCACACGCGCCGCCGGCATCGCCAGCAGCCTGCTGAACTTCGCGCGCCAGGGAGAAGGCGACCACCAGGCGATCGACGTCGGCGACATGACCGCCGAGACGCTGAAGCTGTTCGAGCCGCACCTGCGCGGCAAGCGGATCGATTTGCGGCAGGAGATCGAGCCGACTCTGCCGCCGGTGGTCGGGAACCGCGGCCGGCTGCAGCAGGTGGTGATGAATCTGTTGTTGAACGCCGTCGATGCGATGCCCGAGGGGGGCACGGTGACCGTGGCGGCCGCCAACGTGGCGGGGCGCGTGCGCATCCAGGTGAACGACACCGGGTGCGGGATCGCCCCCGAGCACCTGGAGAAAATCTACGACCCGTTCTTCACCACCAAGCCGCGCGGGCAGGGGACCGGGCTCGGCCTGTCGGTGTCGTATGGCATTGTGAAGGAGCACTCCGGGACCCTGACGGCCGAGAGCAATCCCGGAGAGGGTTCGCGGTTCATCATCAGCCTGCCGATCGCAGCCGCCAGAGAGGGGAGGATGTTCGCATGAGTGGAGCCACCGTCGCGCCGTTCGTCGAGGGGCCGCATCCGGTCGCCGGTCCTGATGCTGCTGGCCCCGGCGCCTCGGGCCCGGATGCCGCGCGCATTCTGGTCATCGACGACGAGCCGATCATTCAGGAGGTCCTGCGCGACATCCTGGCCGGGGAGCGGCACGACCTGACGTTCGCCCCGGACGCGGAGACCGGACTGAAGGCGTTGGATCAGCGCGAGTTCGACCTCGTGGTGCTCGATCTGATGCTTCCCGGGATGGGGGGGCTCGAGGCGCTCACGGAGATTCGCCGGCGCGACCCGGACCAGGTGGTCCTGATGCTGACCGCCCACGGCTCGGTCGAGACGGCCGTGCAGGCGATGCGCATGGGGGCGCACGACTATCTCGCCAAGCCGTTCAAGAACGAGGACGTGCTGCGGGTGCTCCGGCACGGGCTGCGGCATCGCCGGCTCCTGGTGGAGAACCGCAGCCTCCGCCGGGCGCTCCAGGGGAAGGCGGGGTCGTGGGGGCTGGTCGGGAAGAGCCGCGTCATGCAGACCTTCTACAACCTGATCGAACAGGTGGCGCCGAGCCGCTCGACGGTCCTGCTGCACGGGGAGAGCGGGACCGGCAAGGAGCTGGTGGCGCACGCCATCCACCTGCGCTCCGGCCGGCCGCCCGAGGCGTTCGTGGTGGTTAATTCCGGCAGCATGCCGGCCGACCTCCTGGAGAGCAATCTCTTCGGGCACGTGAAGGGTGCCTTCACCGGGGCCGTGCAGACCAAGAAAGGGCTGTTCGAGGTGGCCGACGGCGGCTCGATTTTCTTCGACGAGATCAGCAGCGTGAAACCGGAGGTCCAGGCCAAGCTGTTGCGGGTGATTCAGGAGAAGGAGTTCCTCCCGCTGGGCGCGGTGCAGAGCCTTCAGGTCGACGTGCGGATCATCGCCGCCACCAATATCGACCTCATGGATCTGGTCCGGAAAGGGGAGTTCAGGGAGGACCTCTACTACCGCCTGAACGTGATCACCTTGAACCTGCCGGCCCTGCGGGAGCGCCGGGAGGACGTCCCGCTCCTGGTGGAGCACTTCATCGGGAAGTACGCGAGCGAGAACCGGAAGGAGGTGCGCGGGGTGACGCCCGAGGCGATGGCCCTGCTCATCGACCATCCGTGGCGGGGAAACGTCCGGGAGCTGGAAAACGTCATCGAGCGCGCCGTCGTGCTGGCGCGGGACCCGCTCATCGGGGTGGAGCTCCTGCCGGAGGGGCTGCGCCGGATGGCGGTGCCCACCCCGGGCGCACCCGGCCCCTTCCTGGACGGGCCGTTTTCCTTTTACGAGACGATGGAGCGGTTCGAGCGCGAAATCATCCACGAAAGCCTGAAGCGGGCGGGAGGGGTGCAGCGACGGGCCGCGGTGCTCCTGGGCCTCAAGGCGACGACGCTCAACGAGAAAATAAAGAGGTTAAAGATAGAGTACCGGTAGAGACTCTCGCCGGGAGGTGGCGAGACCGGCTCCAAGACCCAGGCCAGGGCAGGGTGCTGTATAAAGACCGCAGGCCCCCTCCCATGATCTTCTTGACAGGTCAGAGGTTGACAGTAGTATTAGCTTCGATTTCAGTTCTGTCGCCCAGTAGCCGTGTGGTGCCGGAGATAGTTTCCTTGACACGCTTTGCGGGGATTTCCTAGACTTCGCGTGCTCATCTCAACGGGTACAACAGTTTCAGGCCGGTGCACCAGCAAGGTTGATCATCGCAAGCGATCAGCCCGGAGGATTGGACCCATGGTCGTGCGACGACTGACGCTGCTCCTCCTCACCGGTGTGCTGTCCGCCCTGCTGATCGTGCCCGCCCTGGCCCAGACCAGCGGGGGACTCAAGGGAACGGTCCTCGACAAGGACGGACAGCCTCTCCCGACCGCGCGGGTCACCATCACCAACGCTTCCCTGGGCATCAACCAGGCCGCGGTCACCGACGCCAAGGGCGAGTTCCGCGTCGTGCCGCTCCCCCCCGGGAAGGGGTACAGCCTGCGCGTCGATTTCCCGGAAATGTCGACCGTGACCCTTCCCGACATCGAGGTCCTGGTCAACAAGGTCCTGACGGTGCCGATCACCCTGCGGCCGAGCACGGAGATGCGCGAAAAGGTCCGCGTTGTTGGAACGACCGACATTGTCAACATGGAATCGACCACCACCCAGACCAACATCTCCTCCGAGTTCATCGACTCCCTGCCGATCCTGGGCCGCAACTATCAGGACGTGCTGACCCTGGCGCCGGGCGTGACCGACGTCGATGGCGACGGAAACCCGAACATTCACGGATCGCGCGACACGGACGTGAACACGCTGGTCGACGGCGTGTCGACGGTCGACCCGGTGACCGGCCAGGTCGGGCAGCAGTTGAACCTGGAGTCGATCGAGGAGATCGAGGTCAAGACCTCGGGCGCCCCGGCGGAGTTCGGCCGCGCCCAGGGAGGGTTCGTCGCGATCACGACGAAATCGGGGGGCAACGATTTCGAAGGCAGCTTCCGCTTCGACTGGCGCGGCAACACGCTGGATGGCGACGGCGCCGGGATCGACAATTCCAAGCTGCATGGAGGGCTGACCGAGGTCGGCCTCCGCGATCTGACCTTCAACGACTACTACCCCCTCCTGACCGTCAGCGGTCCGATCAAGCGCGACAAGGCGTGGTACTTCGTCACCGCCGAATACCGCCAGGAGGAGACCCCGGTCAATGCCCTGACGCAGGCGTTCGTTCGCGGCCTGACGGAAGAGCGGATCTTCGGCAAGTTCAGCTGGGACATCTCGACCAACCACAAGCTGGTGTTCAACGCCACCTTTGATCCCCAGGAATTCACCAACATCGGCCTGGACTCCTTCACCGCCGTGGAATCGGGATATACCAACCAGCTCGGCGGCCGCAGCTTCGTGCTGCGGGAGACCGCGGTCTTCAGCCCGAATGTCTTCCTCGACTCGACCTTGCAGGATTTTACCTCCGGGGTGAATTTGGTCCCGACACTCAACGCCGACACCAATGGCAACGGCGTTCTCTTCATCGATCGCAATCATAACGGCTTCATCGATGCGAGCGAGCGGGACCCCGGCGAAGACTACGATCGCGATGGCAAGTTCGACGTCTTCGAGGATAGAAATAAGAATGGCTCGCTCGATCAGGGCGAAGACAGGGATCTGGACTCCCGGCTGACGGCCTCCAGCGTGCACGGCCTCGGGGGCGGGTGCGAGGGCCTCACGC
>JAYUCR010000013.1:0-2716 GCA_043740165.1 Acidobacteriota bacterium
TCCGGCTCGGTGAGGGCGTAGGCGCACAGGAGATCGCCCTTGGCGATCTTCGGGAGGAAGCGCTTCTTCTGCTCGTCGCTGCCGTACAGCACGATCCCCTTGCTGCCGATGCCGAGGTGCGCGCCGACGATGGTGGTGGTGCTGGCGCAGCGGTGGCAGATCTCCTCCATGAGGCGGCAGTAGGCGGTGATCGGCAGCCCGGAGCCGCCGTACTCTTCGGGGATCGTCATCCCGAGAATGCCCAGCTCCTTGAGCTCCTTGATCTGCGCCGAGGGGAAAACCCCGGCATGGTCGATGGCGGCGCCGTCGAGGTTCTCCTTCGCCCAGCCACGGAAGGTGTCGAGGACCAGGCGGAGTGTTTCCTGCTCGTCGGCGGACGTGCGCGGGTATGGAAACACCAGCTCGGAGTGGAGCCGGCCCTCGAACAACCCCTTCATGAAGCTCAGCGTGCGCGGAGAGGCGGTGTCGGCCATGTCAGTTGTCGAAGAAGCGCTGGCCGGCGCGCGCCATGTCGGTCAGGAGGCGCGACGGCTGGAAGCGCGGCCCGTGCCCTTCGGCCAGAAAGGCCAGCCCCTGCACCACGGTCGCCATGCCGAGGCTGTCGGCGTGGCGCATCAGCCCGCCGCGGAACGGCGGGAAGCCGGTCCCCAGGACCATCGCCAGGTCGATGTCGGCCGGCGAGCGGACCAGCCCGGCCTCCAGGCAGCGGGCGGCTTCGTTGATCATCGGCAGCACCAGGCGCGACTCGGTGGCCGCCGCGTCGAAGCTGCGCCGCTGGCGCGACGGCACGACACCGTACAGCGCCGCGTTCACCTCCCCGGGCGCGCCGGATTGCGACGCGCTGGACTGCGCGGCGTCGGCCTCGTCGCGCTGTCCGGGCCGGTAGGTGTAAAAGCCCCGCCCCGACTTGCGCCCCAGCCATCCTTTCTCCTTCATCCCCTGCAGGACGTTGGTCTTCGGGGCGCGATCCGCGAAGGCCTCCTGAAGGACCCCCGCCACGTGCGCCGCGACGTCGAGGCCGACCTGGTCGAGGAGCGCGAACGGCCCCATCGGCAGCCCGAACTCGCGCAGCACGGCATCAATCTCTTCCACCCGCCCCCCTTCCTCCAGCATCAGCAGCGCCTCCCCCAGGTAGGCCATCAGGACGCGGTTGACCAGGAACCCCGGCGCGTCACCCACCACCACCGGCGTCTTGCCGATCCGCTTCGCCAGCTCGACGACCGTGGCCACGGTCTCGTCGGAGGTGCGCTCGCCACGGATCACCTCGACCAGCGGCATGCGGTGCACCGGGTTGAAGAAGTGCAGGCCGACGACGTTTTCCGGCCGGCGCGCCGGCTGGGCGATGGCGCGGATCGGCAGCGACGAGGTGTTGGAGGCGAAGATGAATCCGTCCGGCAGCGCGGCTTCCAGATCGCGCAGCACCTGGTGCTTCACCTTGAGCGATTCGACCACGGCCTCGAGGACAACCGTGGCGCGCCGCATCCCGGTGTATTCGAGCGTCGGCAGGATCCGATCGATGCGGCGGTCGTACTCGATGCGCGTGATGCGGCGGCGGACAAGATCGGCTTTCTCGAGCTCGATGGCGGCGCGCATGCCGCGCGCCAGCGCCGCGGAGTCGATGTCCTTCAGGCGCACGGCAATCCCCGCCTTCGCGAGCGCCCGCGCGATGCCGCCCCCCATCACGCCGGCCCCCACCACCACGGCCGACGCCACCGGCCGCGGCCGCGCGGGCACCACCGGATCGCGCTTCGCCGCCTGCTGCAGGGAGAACAAGGCCACGAGCCCGCGGCTGGTGGGCGAGACGGCGAGATGCCCGAGCGCTTCCCCTTCGAACTGCAGCCCCTCCGCGAATCCGTGCCGCAGACCGTGCACGCACGACTCGAGCGCCAGGTACGGGGCCGGGTAGTGCTTCTCATCCGCCTTGTCGCGCAGGCGCCGGCGCGCCACCCGCGCCGTCACGGCGGTCGTCAGGAGGCGCCAAGGGTTGTAGCGCGCCAGGGCGTGGCCGGCCAGGCGGCGGCGCGGATGGCGCTCCCCCTCCGCCGCCTCCATCACGAAGCGCTCCGCCGTCGCCATCAGGTACTCGGGCGGAACCGCTTCATCCACGAGGCCGATCTTCTGCGCCCGGCGGGCATCGAGCGACTTGCCGGTGAGGATCAGGTCGAGGGCCGGCGCCAGGCCGAGCAGGCGCGGGAGGCGCTGCGTGCCGCCCCACCCCGGCAGGATCCCGAGGCGTACCTCCGGGAGGCCGATCTCGGTGTGCTTGGTGTCGGCGGCGACGCGGTAGTGGCAGGCGAGGGCCAGCTCGGTCCCGCCGCCCAGGCAGGTGCCGCCGATCGCCGCCACCACCGGAAACGGCAGGCGCTCGAGGCTCAGGAACAGCCGCTGACCGCGGCGCGACGCCGCCTCGGCGTCCTGGAACGATCGCAGCGCCTGGATCTCGCGCACGTCGGCGCCGGCGATGAACGAGTCGGGCCGGGTGCTGGCGACGATCAGCCCCTTCAGTCCCTGCTGGCCCGCCTGGCCGACGAGCAGCTCGAGCAGCGCAATCACCGGGCCGCCGAGCAGGTTCACCCGCCCGTTCGGCGGGTCGAACATCAGGAGGCCGATGCCGTCCGGCCGGGTTTCGAGATAAACGGCCGGGCCGGGCGCGCGCCCGTCGAGCGGCAGGGTCTCCTGGGCGGTCGTCGTCATGAGCGCTCCAGCACCAGGGCCG
>JAYUCR010000014.1:0-16529 GCA_043740165.1 Acidobacteriota bacterium
GCGGCCAGGTCGATCTGCCGCCGCAAATCCTGGATGGCCGAGCTCTCTCCGATGAGCGCCGCTTCCTGCTCGACGCGTTCGCGCAGGTTGGTGATGCGCGCGTCCTTCCGGCGGTCGGCCACGGCGTTGCGCAGGGTGAGGAGAACCTTTTCGAGCGACAGCGGTTTCTCGATGAAATCGTAGGCGCCCAGCTTCCCGGCCCGATGCGCCACGGGAACATCGGCGTGCCCGGAGATCATGATGACGCGCGGCGGCGACGGCAACGCGGTCACTTCCTCCAGCACCGCCAGCCCGTCCCTGCCGGGCAGCCACACATCGAGCAGAACCGCATGGTAGGCCTGCCGGCGGACCATCTCGAGGCAGCGCTCTCCCGATTCCGCGAGATCGACGATGTACCCCTCGTCCCTCAGCACGCTGCCGAGGCTGGCGCGCACGCCCTCCTCGTCGTCCACCACCAGCACGCGTTCCTTCGGCATGGACCGGATTCTATCGCAACGTGCCGCGCTCATCGGCCACGGGCACAGGCAGGTCGATGATGAACCGCGCCCCTCGAGGCCGGTTGTCCTCCACGCGGATGCGCCCCAGGTGTTCGGTGACGATGCGGTGCACGATGGCCAGGCCCAGGCCGGTGCCCCGCTTCTTGGTGGAGAAGTAAGGCAGGAAGAGCCGGTCACGATCCTCGGGCCGGATGCCGGGGCCGTCATCGGCGACTTCCAGCCGCACCCCTCCGGACCCCGCCTCCCGGCGCGCCTCGACGGTGACGGTACCGCTGCCTCCGGTCGCCTCCACGGCGTTGTCGAGCAGGTTCACGAGCGCGCGCTTCAATTGGTCCGGGTCGACGAGGATTCGGGGCAGATCGGGCGCGCAATGCGCCTCGATGCGCACGCCAGGATGCCGGTCACGATACAATCCGAGGCAGGCGTCGATGACATCATGCAGATCGGTCGGGGTCGGTTTTGGCGCCGGGAGGCGCGCGAAACGCGCAAACTCATCCACCAGGCTCTTCAGCGCGCCCACCTCGCGCACGATCGCAGCGGTGCCCTCGGCGACGGTGAGGTCCAGGTCGGGTCCCTGCTCCGCATATTTCTTGCGAATACGCTCCGCCGAGAGCTGAATCGGCGTGAGAGGGTTCTTGATTTCGTGCGCGAGGCGACGTGCCACCTCGCGCCAGGCGGCGATTTTCTGCGCCCGCATCAGATCGGTCAGATCCTCGAGAACCAGGATGGTTCCCAGAGGCTCGCCGTCATCGCCCCTGAGAGCGGTGGCGCTCACGGCCAGGTTCAGGACACGCCCTTCCACGGCGATTTCGGCCTCGCGCGCGCTGTCGGGGCGGCCGGCGGTCATCACCTCGTCCACCAGCGGCTCCAGGGCAGCTCGACCCTGCGATCCGAGCACGCTGGCGAGCGGCCGGCCTGCCGGGTCGTCGGCCAGATCAAGGCCCAGCAGGCGTCGGGCAGCCCGGTTGATCGTCGTGATGCAGCGATCCCGATCGAGCGAGATCACGCCCGCCCCCAGGTTCTGCAGGAGGGTTTCGATGTACCGTCGCCGCTCCATCAATTCGCGGTTGCTTTGCTGCAACTCGCGATTGCGGCGCTCGATCATGTCCTTCCCCGCCTTGAGGTCCGCGGTCATGGCGTTGAAAGAGTCGACCAGGATGCCGAGCTCGTCCCCCGCCTGGACCTCCACCCGGTAATCGAGATTTCCGGACGCGATCTCGCGTGTGCCCACCGCGAGCGACTGCACGGGCTCCGTGATGCGTCGCGCCAGATAGAGGCCGATCCACGTCACGGAAAACAGGACGACCAGCGTGATCAGCGCGAAGACCAGGATGTACACCCGTTTGATGAGCACCTTTTGCGTTCGGATCTGGCGGTAATCTTCGTTGCTGCGCGTCACCGACTCGGCCAGTCGGGCGAGATCGCGCGGCACGTAGACCCCGACCACCACCACGGCCGGCGCCCGGCCCGCTTTGCCTCCAGGGATCGGATGCCCCCCGCGGATCAGATGCCCGCCACGAAGCTCGGACTGCCAGACGAATGGCCGGCCTCGAAACGCGCCTTCCAGCATCTCCCCGGGAACGTCTTCCAGGGCGGCCGCCGACGGCAGACTGGGATTGAGCACGGTCCAGGGGGTCCCGCGGCCCGTGGTGACGGCCAGGAGATCGAGGTGAAATTCGCGCAGGTATCCGCCCAGCATCGCCTGAGCCCCGGGTCCGGTTGTTCCGGGAGGTGGGAGGTGACCTTCAAGCTGCAGCGCCACTTCCCCGGCGAAAGCCGCCGCACGCGCGCGCGCCTCGTCGTAGTAGGTGTCCACGATTTGCTGGGACCCCTCCGTCAGGCGGTCCATCGGGTCGTTGAACCAGCGATCGATGCTGCGCTGGATGAGCTGCATGGCGGCCCAGAAGATGATGGCGGAAGGCAGCAGCCAGAGGAGCAGCAGTGAAAAGACCAGCTTGGTCCTGAAGCGCGATCCGAGAATGCCCCGCCGTCGTTCGACCAGCGCCTTGATCAGGTTGCGCATCAACAGGATCAGCAGCGTCAGGACGAGGATGGAATTCGCGACGAACAGCACGGAGAGAATGACGGAATTGTTGATGTAGGACCAGGAGAAGGTGGCGGCGCGGCGGATGAACAGGTAGCCGGCCAGAAACGAGGCGGCAAGGATCGAGATGCTGAAGAGTATCAGGCGGTCGGTTCGAACACGGGATCCCCGCCCGGGCGACGTCACCTCAGGGGTGGTCATGCCGCTCATCTTTCCCCGGGCCGATCAACTTGGCGCGCGCCCATTCGGTATTGAGTCGCCAGGGGATGAGGAAGAAGCGCCAGACGAGTCCCAGGTCGCCGCGGGCACGGAGGTAGTACTCCTCCCCTGGGGCGAGGTCGGACGTTCGCACCAGAGGGACCGCTCGCAGGGTCGTCAGGAAAGCGCGCATTTCACCCGCGTCCCCCGTCATCCGCGTCTCGACCATCTCACCATCCAGTCGGCGCGTCAGAGTGTATTGCCGGGTCAGCGCATCGTGTCGCACCGTACATTCGACCAGCCGACGGGCCAGGACGTCATCCAGGAGACCTGAGCGCCGCCTCAGGAGCTGCAGGCGATAGTCCAGTGTCGTTTCGATGCCGGCGTCGATCTCCTCGAGCATCGCCGCACTCAATCCGTCGATGAGCCTTCCGGAAGCGAGATAGTCATCTCCCTGGCGGGTCACGGACAGATCGACGATGGCGGGCGGACCCGCCAGGATCGGTGCACCGATCGGAAGTGCCAGAGCGGCAGCCAGCAGGAGTCGCTTCACGCCTCACACGGGGCCGCGGCCGGTTGCACGCCGCGACAGGGATGCGCGCGGCGGCGCGGACCTGGGGAATGCTGAGTTCCGGGCCTACGGCGCGGCAGTCTAGGAGTCTGGCGGGTAAATATCAAGAGCGCCGCGCGGCGCTTCCGGGGGCAGGAGGCGTTTCCCCGCCCGAATCAGGCGGTGAGAACCTGGGGGTGCGGCACCAGCCGGTCGCCGAGGTGTGCAAAGCGCTCGAAGAGCTGCTGCGGCATCCGGCTCTCGGCATCGTCAACGGTGAAACCCGCGCGCCGTTCCATGATGCGCTGCACGAGGGCGTCGTGCATCTGATGACCACCTTTGTAAACGATCACATGCGCTCTCAACCCCGCTCCGAGGAGCGCGAGATCGCCGATCAGGTCGAGGACCTTGTGGCGCACGAATTCGTCGGCGAAGCGCAGCCCGCCGTTCATGACGCCATCATCTCCCACCACCACGGCGTTCTCGAGCGATCCCCCCCGCGCCAAGCCCGAAGCCCGCATGGTCTGGACGTCGCTGAGCAGGCAGAAGGTGCGCGCCGGCGCGATCGAGGAAACGAAAATCTTCGGATCCACGCACAGGGTGACCGCCTGGTAGCCGATGGCCGGATGCGGGAAATCAATCGCGTAGCTGATGCGGAATTCGTTCGACGGCACGGCCAGGATCGTTCGATCGCCGCGACGGACGGTGGTCGGCTGCTGCAGGAAAATGTCACGGCGCGGTGCCGACTGCTCCACGACCCCCGCCGCATCGATCGCCTGGACGAATGGCAGGGCACTGCCATCCAGGATTGGTACTTCCGGGCCGTCGAGCTCTATCCGTGCGTTATCAACTCCAAGACCATGCAGGGCGGCAAGGAGGTGTTCGACCGTTGCGACGGTCACCCGGCCACGGGCCAGGGTGGTGGCGAGGCTGGAGTCCTGAACGAATCGATGCGAAGCGGGTACCGACAGCCCGCCCAGGTCGGTTCTGATGAACACGACGCCCGACCCCGCAGGCGCGGGCATGAGCCGAACCTTTGCAGGCGTTCCAGAGTGCAGGCCCGCTCCTTCTATGCTCACGGCACTTCTCAAGGTTCTCTGACGGGCCATCCACACCCTCCGGCGCGTTCCTTCGTGCGACACCCCCTAGAGCAGGCCTCGTGCCACCCTGGAAAATCCGCTAGCTTGTTAGTATAAGTCATTTATTTATAATAGTTTACATAATATACATCGATAGAGACCGAAGCCGCTAATCCCAGGCTCAATGGCGCGAAAGCCACAGTCTCCTGTGGGATCGGTACCAGTCGGTTCGACTCACGGGCGCGGTTTGACACCCCTCCACCCCTGTGCTAATTTCCGCGCCCGAGGCGATGAACAGGCTCAAGCAACGAATCGAGACGGAAGCCGGTCGAGTCCTGAATGAACGGCTGGAGCGTTTTCGTCAGACCCTCGAAAAGGCCCTCCCTTCCCTCGGCTCGCCCCTTCAGCTTTCTGAAGACCTCTTCCCCAATTCAGAAGTGGCGGAGCCTGTGGAAGCTGTGCGCTTGGTGCTCGATGAGATCGGGCGGGGCGGCCGGCAGCGGGAAATCCTCACAGCCATCCTGTCAGGTGCGTCCGCGTGCTACGCACGTGTCGCGATCTTCATTTTGCGCAACAACACTCTCGTTGGCTGGGCGGGAAGGGGCATTGCCACAACCGGCCCTGAGGAGCAGGGCCTGCCGGCGCACATCACGCTGCCGGCGCACGGCGATCACCTGCCGGCGCGCGCGCTCGAATCCGTCTCGTTCCAGGTCTCGGGTCCGAACGGACCCGGGTTTGTGCTGACCGAGGCGCTGGGTGGCGTCGTTCCGGGACGCGCGGGTGCCGTACCAATCGTGGTCCGGGGGCGCCCGGTTGTCCTGCTCTACGGTGACACCGCCACATCCTCGGCGCAGCCCGCGGAGGTGGCGTTCGACGTCATCGGGCGGGTGGGCGGGTTGGCCCTCGCGGCGCTGACGCCCACCGCCAAGCGCAACCGGGTGGGTGTCGTCGCAGCGGTCAGCGACTCCGGCGTGATGGGAGTCGCTGCAACGGCGGGGTTCCCCTCGATGCCCCCGGACTCTCGAGATGGACGACATCGCGGAAAGGCCGACTCGCCCACTGTCTCCTCACCGACCCCGCCGGAAGATGCGGAAATGCAGGCTCTGTTGAGCGACCTGGATGGGATGCCGCGACGCGATTCCGCTGACGATGGACAGCATCCCGACGAACGGCGATTGCAGGCCGATGCGCGGCGGTTCGCCAGCTTGCTTGTCTCGGAGTTGTTGCTCTACAACGAGGAGGCGGTCATTCTGGGCCGCAAGAATCACGATCTGGCACAACGACTGGCGAGGGAAATCGAAAAAAGCCGGCAAGCTTTCGCGGCGCGGGTTCCGGCGGGGCTGCGCAGCGTCTCCGGTTACCTCGAGGATGAGATGGTCCGCGTGCTGGCCGATGGCGATGCTTCGTTGCTGCGGCGCTGAACACGATCACACCTGCATTTCCGTCAGGCGCAGCGCGTCAGGGCCTCCAGCAGTTTCGCGTGAATCCCACCGAAAGCCCCGTTCGACATGACGACCACGACGTCTTCCGGCCTCGCCTCGTGGGCCACGAAGTCGACAATCGCGGCCACCTCCGGCACGTAATGAGCGTCTCTGCCCCTTCGGCGCAAATCAGCCACCAGGCTCTCTGGCTCGAACCTCTGCCCCTCAGGCGCACGCTCGGGATGGTCTACGGCCGCAATCACCACCCGATCCGCGGAATCGAAGCTCCTCGCATACTCCTGCTGGAAGACGCTTCGTCGCGACGTGTTGGTGCGCGGCTCGAAAATCGCCCACAGTTTCTGGGCGGCGTAGCGCTGGCGCAGGCCATCAAGAGTCAGACGCACCGCTGTCGGATGATGAGCGAAGTCATCGATCACCGTCACTCCGCCCGCCACACCGCGCACCTCCTGCCGTCGGCGTACCCCCTGGAATCGTTTCAGGGCCTCTCCCACGGCGGCGGCATCCACGCCAAGGGCCGACGCCACGGCGGAGACCGCCAGAATGTTGCGCAGATTGTGCACGCCGAACATCGTGGTCGTGAAGGAACCGAACAACATCCCGTCCCGCAGCACCTCGATGTGCATCCCTTCCGGGCCTGCAGAAAGTACACGGCCCCGCCACCGGCAATCCGGATTCAAACCGTAGACGACCCTTTCCGCAATGGCATCAACTGTGACCTCGAGGGCGTTTGAATCGTCGCCACAGACTGCCAGCAGGCCTTCCCGTGGAACCAGGGGAACGAATTGCCGGAACGCGTCTTTGACGGCATCGAGGCTCTTGAACATTTCAGCGTGATCGAACTCCACCGACGTCACCACCGCGGTACGGGGGCGGTAATGAAGGAATTTTGACCCCTTGTCGAAGAAGGAGGTTTCGTATTCGTCGCCTTCGATGACGAACTCCTCGCCGCTCCCCAATGCGTAGGAGCAGTCAAAGTTTCGCAGGACCCCCCCGATCAGGAACGAGGGTTTCCGGCCGGCGACGGTCAGGACCCAAGCCATGAGGGCGGCGGTGGTTGTTTTCCCGTGGGTTCCGGTGATGACGATGGGGTGCCGCCCTTCGAGAAAGAGTCTGCCAATCGCCTGGGGCATGCTGAGATAGGGGATCCCGCGCTCCTGCGCGGCGACCGCCTCCGGGTTCTTCGAGCTGGCCACGTTTCCCACCACGACGAGGTCCGGTCGATCGTCGAGGTGCTCCGGGCGAAAGCCCTCGAGGATTGTGATCCCGCGCTCGCGCAACATCGTACTCATGGGGGGATAAACGGCATCGTCGGAGCCGCGCACCTCATACCCTGCTTCGCGCAGGAGGCCGGCGAGCGAGCCCATTCCCGTACCACAGATGCCTATCAGGTGGACGCGGCGGACGCCGCGGGCGGAAGGCGAACTATTGAGCAGGGGCCGCCCCGGTGGCATCGAGGCCTTCGTCGGTCACGAGGCCGATCTTCTCAACGCCACCACCACGCATGGCGTCCATGACCTTGACCACGTAGTCATAGGAGACCTCGTTGTCGGCCTGAAAGAAGACGACTTTCTGCGCCTGCGGTCGACCCTTCATCAACTCGGTCATGCGGTCCTGCACGCCGTCGAGCGCTCCCAGCACCTCCTCGCGATTGATGAGGATGCGAGGCGACTCGGCTGGCCCCTTGATGGTCAGGATGAGTTGGTCGGTCGTGACCGTATCCACCGGGCTGGCGTCTGACTTCGGCGGCACGGAAAGGTCGAGCGTCCGGCTGAGAAGCGGGGTCACGACCATGAAGATGATAAGCAGCACCAGGCATATGTCCACGAACGGCGTCACATTGATTTCGCTGTTGACGCCACCCTTGCTGCCGACGTTCATGCTCATGATGCGTTCCTCGTTACCCTTCGGATCCGGGAAGCTTTTCGGTCACTAAGGAGACCTCTGTGTATCCGGCTTCGTTCGTCTCGATCATGACCTTTCGAACATCTCCATACTTCATGCTGCGATCGGCCTTGATCAGGACGAGCTTGTCCGGCATGCGATCGTGGATCTCGGTCATCTCCGCCATGTACTGATCCCGCGGGATTGGCTTCTTCTGCACATAGATCATGTGATCGTTGGGAACCGCAACGACGATGGCATGGTTGTCGTCGTCTTCCTTCTTGTCCGTGTTCTTGGCGTACGGAAGATTGATGGTGACTCCTTCCTGGAGCATCGGCGTCACCACCATGAAAATGATGAGCAGTACGAGACAGATATCCACAAATGGCGTAACGTTGATGCTGGAGTTCAGGCCTTTATTATCCCCGGCCGCCATGCCCATGGATTGCCCCCTGTCCCTGACGCTTCAGGAAGAAGTCGATCAGCTCCGACGAGGAGTTGGCCATCTCGATCCCGAAAAACTCGACCTGCCCCTGGAAATAATTGAACATCCATACCGCCGGAATCGCGACGCCGAGCCCGACCGCCGTCGTGATCAGCGCCTCCGAGATACCGGCCGACACCGAGCCGATGCCGCCTGAGCCGCTCTGTGCCATGCCTGTGAACGCGTTGATGATTCCGATGACGGTGCCGAAGAGGCCGACGAACGGCGCCGTGGCTCCGATTGTGGCCAGGCCGCCAATCCCCCGCTTCATTTCGGCTGTGGTCAGCGCGGCCGCCCGCTCAACCGCCAGACGAACAGATTCCACGGCATCGTGTGTCGGCTGGTCCTGCTTCTCGAACAGAAACTGCTGGAGGCCGGCGGCAAGAACCTTGGCCAGGTGGCTCTTGTTGTAGCGCTTCGCGGCCTCAACCGCGGCGTTATAGTTCCCCTCGCGGAGTGCTTTGGTTGCGATCGGCAGATAGTCGATCGACTGCTTCTTCGCGGCGCGGAACAGCAGGATTCTTTCGATGAACAGCCCCAGAGAGTAAACCGACATCACGATCAGAAAGATGGCCACTCCCTTGGCCAGAAAACCCATCTGGAGCCAGATGTCCCAAACTGAATGCCCCATCATCTCCTCCTTATTATTGCAGTACGAACTCCACCACCACAGTGAAGAAAACATCCACGGGTTTGCCGTTCTGCAGACCCGGCTTGTATCGCCATTGACGGACTGCAGCGGCGGCGGCTTCATCGAAGCCGAATTTCACCCCCGGAGATTGAAGTACCTGCACGTCGCCGACGGTGCCGTCCTTCCGGATCACCGCCTGAAGAATGACCTTCCCCTGGATCTTGGCCTTCCGGGCAATCTCCGGATATTTCGGTTGCACCTTTGAGGACGGGATCAGCTCCGGGTTGGTGACACCACCGATGCCGGCATAAAGCGGCTGGTCACCCATCATTCCGCCGTCCACCCCGCCGAGAACTCCCCCCAGCACACCGCCGACCACGCCGCCCACGACACCGCCGACCACGCCACCCTCAACACCACCCTCGACGCCCCCGTCGACACCCTCGTCTTCGCTGTCATCCACGGGAGCCTCGATCGGTTTCGGCTTCTCTTCGGGAACGAGCTTCGGCTGCACGATCTCGGTCGGCTTGGGAATGTCCTTGGGCTTCTCAACCGTGGTCTTTTTGTGGCGTGCCGGAGGTGGCGGCGGAGGAGGAGGCGGAGGAGGCGCGGCCGCTATGAACGAAATCGTGATGGGCGGCGCCGGCACCGATTCCACGGTGAGAAACGAAGCGCTGATGATGGCCCCGAACGCTATGGCGTGAACTCCCAGGGCGAACGGCACGGTGAAAACGCGCCGCGTCCGGGTGCGCTTCTTGGTCGAGAACACCATCGCATCGAACACGTCTGGGACCTCGCTGCGGGAGCCCCCCTAGGGGGCCCACCCCGGGATCATTTCTTCGCCTGCATCTTCTTGCGCATATCGAGAGCCTGCCTCATGTACTTGTCGGCCTCTGCGTTGTACTTGATCCAGTCGTCGTTGTTGCCGACAAGCTGTGCCACCTTCGCCTTTTCACGATACATCAGGTTGACATAGGAGACGGCCTCGAAGTAGTTCTCACGCAAGGCCGAGGCCCGATTGAGGTAGTCGAGCCCCATGTCGATTAACTGCTTGCGACGGTCGAGATCCAGTGTCAGCCCACCGTGGTACACCTTGTCCCAGCAGAGCACGCCGATCGTATAAAGCACCTCAGGGTTTTCCTTTTCGAGGTCCGCGCGCTTCTTGTACCATTCGAGCGAAAGGTCGAAGTCCCCCTTCTTCGCGTAAATCATCCCGATGACCTGCATCAGCTTTGAAGCGAGCGCTGGATCGCTCCCGTATTCCTTTAATTCATTCTCGAAGAACGACGCCGCCTCATCATAGCGTTCGGCCCCGAGATACACGGTCAGCAGGTAGTTTTTTGCGTCTTCGTTGTTAGGATGAATAGCAATATAGCGCTTGAGATTCTTGACCGCCTCATCCGAAAAGCGCAAATCCTTCGGGTGTTTGGAGCCCGGCCGGTACAGGGCCATGTATGCCAGAGCGGAGTGGTAGTAGGCGAGATCAAGATCTGGGTTCAGGTAGGTGGAGTAGCGATACCACTCAATGGCCTTCAGGAAGTCCTGGGCCTTGTAGAACTCATTTCCCTGCTTGGCGGCGTAGTTGGCCTTGAGGCGGTTGAGCTGCCCCTGGCAACCTGTGGTTGCGAGCAGAACGGAACCGAGAACGAGGGATATTGCCGCGCGTCTTCGCATCATAGTCGGTCGGCTCCACTGCGGCCGATCGCCCGACCCGCCGCGGGGCTTCAAGCATCATCCCAACACCGAAGTGGAGGGCCCGGCGTAGAACCGCCGACCCGCGCGGGATGATAGCCCAATGCTACCCGATTTGCAACGCGGCGCAAGACCCTTGGCGGCCCCCTCCGGGATTACTTCTGCATTTCCCCCGCAGGGGGCCACCAGCCTCAGGCACTGGTCAATTGAGTCCGCATCCCATCGAGACGGACGCGTAACTTCAGGAGGGCCTCCCGCTCCAGCTGGCGGACGCGCTCCTTGCTCAGCTTGAGAATTCGAGAGACGGCCTCGAGCGTCAATTCCGATCCGTCCTTCATGCCAAACCTTCGTTCGAGGATGTAGCGTTCCCTCGTCGGAAGCGCCCGCATGGCCTTTCTGAGGATGCGCTCGACTTCCTCTTTCTGTATGTCGCGCTCCTGGCGAAACGACGCCTCGGGGTCGGAAATGAAAGCCTCGAGTCGGGCTTCTTCGTCAGGAGAAATGAAATCGTCGTAGCTCGTGGCGTAGGGGAGCAACTGCTTCCACATGGGCCCTCCTTGTCGCCGGCGAGGAATTGCAACAACCTTGCCAGATGTGGCCGCCGCCTTGGAGGGCCAGTTGCGGTGATGGGTCCGCGAGCGTGGCCGAAGAACACGGCCATCCCAGCCACTTTCCCGACATCGGTCCCGAGCGCGGGCGGCGCGCCGAAGCCTCAAAGCGGGAATATCGCGGCCTTGCCTGCGCGAGCAGGGGACTTTTTGGCGCACCGGCAGGGCACCATGACTTTTTGACAGGTCACCGGACGCCCGTTAGGATGACGCAACCGTGGATGGAAATTCACTCAAGGCAGCGCCCCTGCGCCACAGGTCCGCAGCGATTCTTCGCGGGCTGCACAAGGCCCGCCCTCAAGCACGCGTGGAGCTTACGTACCGCTCGCCCTTTGAGCTGCTGGTAGCAACCATCCTGTCGGCACAGTGCACCGATGCGCGCGTTAATCAGGTGACGCCAGGGCTGTTCCGAGCCTATCCGACCCCTTTGGCTTTGGCCGGCGCCGCTCCAGCAGACCTCGAAGAGGTGATCCACTCTACTGGTTTTTTCCGCTCCAAGGCGCGATCTCTTGTGCTCTGTTCGCAAGCTCTCGTGGACCATTACGGCGGTCTGGTACCTGCCGATATGGAGGAGCTCATAACACTGCCGGGCGTCGGCCGAAAGACAGCCAACGTGATCCTGGGCACGGCTTTCGGTATCCCCGCAGGAATCGTCGTGGACACTCATATGGCGCGACTCGCGCACCGCCTCGGCTTGAGCCGACAGACTGATCCGCTGCGTATCGAACGCGATTTGTTGAGGCTCGTGCCGAAGCGGGAATGGATTTTCTTTTCCATCGCGATGGTGCTTCATGGTCGGTATGTCTGTAAGGCCCGCGCACCGCGGTGTCACGAGTGCGCCATCAGCGCGCATTGCCCTTCCCGGGATCGACTGGCGCCCTCTCCTCCCCATCCACCTCGGGGTCGTGATCGAGGTTGATGCGTATCCCCACCCGCTCCGCCTCTCGGAGCGCCTGTTTCATGATCCGCTGTTCGCGATAGCGCCGCATGAGCGAACGCAAGAATCGGCTTTCGGCGCACAGGATGGCGATCCCGGGCACCAGGAGCACGAAGCCCGGCAGCACCGGAATGGGGCCCAGAATCATACCCGCCAGGGTCAGCCCCCACCCGGTGGCCAGGCGGATCGCTCGACCCCGCCGGCGCCGCCCCGGAGGGCCATCCTCCTGCATGCTGGACCTCCGCGTCAGCGGGAAGGCTCGAATCCGACCAACGCCTCGTCCGTCAGGTGGCCGACATAGACCAGGCGGGCTTCTCCCTCGAGGCGCACGCCGGCAGCGCGGGCGGGAGAACCCTCAAATCGCACCCGGATCTCGGCAGCCGAGCGGGTGCGTAATCGAACGGGCGATTGTGCCGCTCGCGTCGAGACCAGCGCGAGGGCCGCTGCCACGCATCCGGTGCCACAGGCAAGGGTTTCCCCTTCGACACCACGCTCGTAGGAGCGTATGGCAAACACGTCTCCACCGACAGGATGGACGAAGTTGACGTTGACGCCCGCCGGCGCGAAGCGCGGGTGCCGGCGCAGGGCCTGCCCGATCGCTTCAATCGACCCATCACGAGGTGACGACTCGAGCAGGACAAAATGCGGCACCCCCGTGTTGACGAAGACCCCATGATGGAGCCGGCCAAGGGCCGCCACTTCAACGTGGTCGTCGAAATCCCGCGGGTCGGGCATCTCGAAGGAGACGTCGGAATCATTGACTTCGGCCCGGTGCAGCCCGAGATCGGTCTTCACCCGCATCCGAGCGGGCGCCATCCCATGCAGATAAGCCATGCGGGCCGCGCAGCGAGCGCCGTTTCCACAAAACGTCGCCTGCCCGTCCGGATTGAAAAACCTGGCCCGGACGTCGGCGTCGGAAGCCGCCTCGAGGAGAATGACGCCGTCCGCCCCCACCGAAAGGGCACGGGTACAGAGAGAGCGGGACAACAGCGGGATGTCGGTCTCCCTGATCCCCCCGGCGCGGTTGTCGAACACGATGAAATCGTTTCCCGCCGCGGTCATTTTGAAAAATTCGGTCTGGCCCAGTGCCATGCGCCCCTCCACGAGCCTCTTAGTGAACGCCGGGCTGCGGCTCGGTGGTGCGGCCGCGCGCCGGGTCCTTGGACAGCATTTCGGAATGCTCCTCGGAACGCGGACTCTCGTTCAAGGGATCGGCGCCATCGATCGCGCTGACCGAGTAATGATAGCGCACCCCCGGCGAAGCACTCGGGTCCACGAAGGCCGTCTCGGCAGCCGACACGGTGCCAATCAGAACCGGCTCCTTCTCTCCCTCGGGACGCCGATAGATGCGATAGCCGTTCAGGTCCGGCTCGGCACTGGGGAACCAGTAGAGCCGGATGACGCCGCCTTCCACGGCGACCGCCAGACCCGAGGGCGTAGCGGGCGGAAAAGTATCGAGCGGCCGGACCTCGGCCGAAGGGCTCGAGACGCTCTCGCATCGCGTGGCACGCACCATTCCGACGGAGCGCACGAAATAGCTGTAGGTCAAGCCGTATTGAAAGGTGCGATCGACATAGGCGGGTTCCTCGACCGGTGCCGGGTTGAGCGGTGCATCGGGATCGGTCATCGCCCCCGCCTCCCGCCGGTAGATGTTGTAGGGGTCGTGTGCGGTCTCCGCGCCGGGTCCCCAGGAGAGCCGCACCTCTCCTTCGGCAACTTCGGCATGCAGCCCGGTCGGAGCCGGGGGGGGCGACACCAGCTCGATGGCGACCGGCAGACGCATCGGCGAGCGTCGACCGTCGGCCTCGACCACCTGCAACGCGTAGAGCATCGTCGTGCCGCTTCCGGCCACAAAATCGCTGTCGTGATACGCGATCCGGTGCGCCGCCAGACCCTTTGCCAGCGGCTCCCCCTTGATGGTCGCCACGGTCCGCGCCTGCTTCGTGAACTGCTGGGTCATGTAGCGCTCCGATACCGACCCTGGACGCAGCGTCTCCGTCGCCGTCATCCTCAGGACGCGCACCTCGGCGCCCGAACCGAGAGGCGAGCCGTCCGTGCGGGTCCCTGAGAAGGTGCCGGTGAGGACCACCTCCTGGCCAATCTGCCGCACCTTCAGAAAACCGGGCGGGGCGGGCTCGATCCGGATAGGCGGCATCGGCGGCCCCTTCTTGCCGCAGGCGGAGAGAAGCGCCAGCAGAGCCCACCCCGCAGCGCGCCGGGCCTTAGAGGATGTAGCGGCTGAGGTCCTGATCCTTGACGATGTCGGCGAGCATCCTGTGAACATAGGCACGGTCGATGGTGATGGTCCTCTCGCTGAGATCGGGAGCGTCGAAGGAAATCGTATCGAGCAACTTCTCCATGATGGTGTGCAGCCGCCGCGCGCCGATGTTTTCGGCCTGCTCGTTGACCCGCGCGGCCAGCTCGGCGAGCGCCGCCACCGCGTCGTCGGTGAAGTCGATCTCGATCCCCTCGGTCAGGAGAAGCGCGCGGTACTGGGCCACGAGGGCGCCCTTCGGTTCGGTCAGGATGCGCACGAACTCGGCGGCGCCGAGGGAATGGAGCTCGACGCGTATCGGGAATCGCCCCTGGAGCTCCGGGATGAGGTCGGAGGGCTTGCTCACGTGGAAGGCGCCGGAGGCGATGAACAGGATGTGATCGGTGCGCACCAAGCCGTGCTTGGTGCTGACCGACGTGCCCTCCACCAGCGGCAGCAGGTCGCGCTGCACCCCCTCGCGGCTCACGTCGGGTCCGTGCCCGCGCTCCCTCCCCGCCACCTTGTCGATCTCGTCGATGAAGATGATCCCGGATTGCTCGACCCGCCGGAGCGCGATCCGCTTGACGGCGTCGGGATCGATCAGTCGCTCCTCTTCCTCCCGCCGCAGCAGGTCGCGCGCCTCGCGCACGCTGGCCCGACGCCGTCGCGAGCGTCCGCCGAACAGCCCGGACAGGCTGTCGCGCAGGCTGACGTCCATCTCTTCGAGCCCGCCGGCACCGAAGATGCGCAGCGCCGGCATCGTCTCCTGCCGAACCTCGATCTCGACCACCCGCTCCTCGAGGAGGCCCCCGCGTAACTGCTCCCGCAGCTTGTCGCGCGTCCGCGGGTAAGGGTCGGTGCCTCCGCCCTCGGTACTCTCGGTCACCCCGCCGGGCGCGGTCACGCCGGCCGGAGAAGGGAGGAGAAGAGCCAGGAGCCGGTCCTCCGCCGCGACCGCCGCCCGGCCGCGCACCCCTTCGGCCATCTCGTCCCGCACCTTCACGATCGCCAGGTCGACCAGATCGCGCACCATCGACTCGACGTCACGTCCGACATACCCGACCTCGGTGTACTTGGACGCCTCCACCTTGATGAACGGCGAGCCGGTCAGACGCGCCAGGCGCCGCGCGATCTCGGTCTTCCCGACACCGGTGGGGCCGATCATGATGATGTTCTTCGGCGCCACCTCCTCGGCCATTTCCGGCGACAGCTTGAGGCGCCGCGTCCGATTGCGAAGCGCGATGGCGACGGCGCGCTTCGCCTTCTCCTGGCCGATGATGTGGCGGTCGAGCTCGGCGACGATCTCGCGCGGGGTCCGATCCACGCTCACGCCGCCCAGGCGGTCCTCCCCCGCTGCTTCCGGCGGCGCCTGCCCGCCGGCGTGGAGCACGGCGTGGTGGCTCACAGCTCCTCGATGACCAGCTGGTCGTTGGTGAAGATGTCGATTTCGGCGGCGATGCGCAGCGCTCGCTCCGTGATGTCGCGCGGGCCGAGCTCCGTGTTGCGCGCCAGGGCGCGCGCCGCGGCCAGCGCACAGGGGCCGCCCGATCCGACCGCCACGAGGCCGTCGTCGGGTTCGATGAGATCGCCCGTGCCCGAAAGGAGAAACGTCCGCGTCTCCGACGCCACCAGCATCAAAGCCTCGAGCCGCCGCAGCGAGCGGTCGGTCCGCCAGTCGCGCGCCAGCTCGACCGCGGCGCGCTCCAGGTTGCCGTGAAATTCCTCCAGGCGCGCCTCGAACCGGGTGAACAGGGCGAAGCCGTCGGCCGCCGAGCCCGCGAACCCCGCCAGGATGGTGTCGCGGTGCAGCCGGCGCACCTTGTGGGCGCCGCGCTTCATGACGATGTGGTCCAGGGTCACCTGCCCGTCGGCGCCCATCGCGACGCGGCCCCGATGCCGCACCGTCAGCACCGTCGTGTGATGAAAGTTCATCGTGGCATTATGACCGATCGCGGCGGCGGATGCGCGCATCGACCACATAGGAACGGCTCCCCGCCGGCGCCACGATGAGCGGATTGATATCCAGCTCGTCGATCTCCGGCAGCTCCGCCGCCATCTGTCCGACCCGCAGCAGCGCCTCAACGAGGAACGCCTCGTCGGCGACGGGTCCGCCGCGCGCGCCGGCGAGGATGGGATAACCCCGCAGGCCGCGCACGAGATCACGCGCCTCGACATCGGTGATCGGCAGCACACGGAAGGCGACGTCCTTCAGCACCTCGACGAAGATGCCTC
>JAYUCR010000015.1:0-6611 GCA_043740165.1 Acidobacteriota bacterium
GGCTCCGAATGCGATGCCGCGTTCGGTGTCGACCACGACGCCGGCGCGGTTGATCACTTCGAATATCGCCAGATTGCTCACGGCGGTCGGCGTGGCGCCGGGGTCCAGGACCCTCGCCCGAACCTCGTCGGCGCAGCCGTACAGACTCTTGTCGAGGGTCACCCGGCTGGCGGGAAAGTCGTGCGCCGCGCCGTTGAAGGTCTGGGGGCCGCTGCCCAGGACGGGCCCCGCGACGATCAGGCCGTACGGCTGCCCGCCCGCGTCCAGCAGGCCATTGCCGTTGGTGTCCTCGCCGGCATCGAGACGCCCGTTGGCGTTGGCGTCCTCGTTGGTGCCGGGGGCCGGGATGGTGATCTGCCCGGCGATGGCGCCGCCCGAGCCGCGCTTGACCCGCACCTTCCAGGTGCCGGTATAGAGCTGCGAGTCGGCCATGTTCCCGTCGCCGTTCGGGTCGGCGGAGAGGTGCACCGCTTCGATCGGGTTGCGCTTGTCGCTGACGTCGGTCGACGCGTTGGGGCGTCCCTGCGACCACTGCCCGAGGCGCACCCCCCCCTCCTGGTAGACGTTCCCGTCGAAGGTGAGGTTGTCGCCGGTGGTGGCGATGTTGTTGTCCGGCCCGGGCGACTCCACCTCGAGATCGAGGTCGTTGATGAGGGTGCCGCCCGACCCGGCCAGTGACGGCGGATCGCTCCAGGCCATGGCGATGCGCAGCTGGCCGCGATCGACCACGCGCGCCCCCGATCCGAGCGTCCGGGTGCTGTCGGAATCGACCGAGAAGGTGTGCTCGATGCTGGTGCGCGTCGTGTTGTTGATCGCCGGCTCGTCGGTCCCGAGATCATCGAAGACCAGGAGTCCGTTGGCCGGGTACTCCACCGTCTGCGGCGCCCCGATCGGCTTGACGGCGGGCCAGTTGGCGAGCGGCAGGACCGAGGTCAGCACCGGCCGCCCGTATCCCTGCTCCATGTTGCCGATGACGCCGACCGCAACCCCGAGGACGGTCCCGAGGTTGACGCCGCGCCCGAACGCGACGCGCCGATCGGTCGGGGTCGGGTACTCCGACTCCAGCAGCTCCTCGAAGTTGGCGGACGCGGCGATCGCCGCCTTCACCAGCGGCCCCGACAGCTTCGGCATGCGATCGAGGTCGATGCGCGTGCCGGTCGGGTAGAAGCCCTGCGCGAAGTAATCGCGCACCAGCGCCCCGATGCCGGCGATCTCGGCCGACGAGTACGAGGTGCCATAGTTGGTGTCGTCGAGCACGGCGTCGACCGGCCCCACGTTGTCGTTGTCACGGCTCTTCCAGACGGCGGCCGAGACGGTGTTCGGCCCGAAGAAGAAGCCGTTGAGGTCGGCGCCGACGCCGACGATCATCGGCGCCGTCCGCAGCGATCCGGCGGTGGCCGGCCCCTTGCTGCTGAAGTTGGCGATGTTCTCCTCGACGTTCGCCGAGAGGGCGGTCTGCACGTCCTGAAAATGGCTGCCCACCGATACGAGGTTCTTGGCGGTCGCCGGCGGCGACACCTGGAGGGTGTTCGAGATGTTCGGATCGTTGTCGAGCGCGGTGCCGTCGAAAAGATCCGGATAGCGGTTGCGCACCTGGCTGTTGAACGACGCGAAGAAGTACTGCACCACGGTGGTTCCCGTGTTGCCCACCGGCGCGAAGACCATGTAGTCGCGGTTGTTCATCAGGAAGGTGTCGATGTCGCGCGATTCGGCGGTGTAGGTGCCGTCCGTGACGTTGGAAAGCTGCGTGTCGAAGTTCGGCGTGCCGAACGGGAAGACGTGCAGGTGCGCCTCGGTCCCGCCTCCCACGATGCCGGAGCAGGCCCCCGTTCCGCCGGAAGACGGACAGATCGCCAGCGCCAGGCGCGTCGCCAGCGACCCCGGCGAGACGTTGCCGCCGCGCTCGATCAGGTCGTTGATGTTGCACTGCGCGGACGTGGCGGCGTCCTGCATCAGGATGCGCGACCCGCGCGCCACGCCGTTCAGCTCGATCCCGTCGACCCGCGGGCGGGTGTTGTAGGTGTGCTTCGACACCTTGAACCCGAGCGAGGTGGCGTCGCCGGCGATCACCCCCGCCACGACGTTGCCGTGCGTTCCGCTTCCCGACAACACCCCGTCGCACCCTTCGCCGGAGTCGCCGGCGTTCTGGATGCCGTGCACCTTGCGGTGCGCCGGGCCGAGCGGTCCGGCGATCGTCGTCACCTGCGTGGCGGTCTGGGCGAACTGGACCGAATCGAGTGAGATGCCGTTGTCGGTCACCACCACGATCTGCGGCGGCACCGTGTCGGTGCCGTTGTTGATCCGCCGGCCGTCGGCGTTGGTGTCGATGCCGCCGCCGTCCACCCCGACATCGAAATAGGGGCGCTGGAACGGCAGGTTGTCCTTGATGTTGCCGACCATCGCCGTCGTCGGGGTCTCGGAGTCCTTCAGGAGGAATTCCGGCTCCTCGTAGATGTAGGACACGCTCTCCAGGCGGGCGATCTGCGCCACCTTCGAGTAGTGGGCGTCCACCAGGACCGACAGGCCGTCGATCGAGTAATCGGCCGAAACCTGCCCGGCCACCTTTTCGATCGCGGCGCGGGCCGCGCTCATGTCGGTGCCCCGGAAGAACGAGACCACCAGGTGCAGGTCGGCGCGCTCGGCGCGCGAGCGTTGCAGCATCGGAGTTTTGGCGAGCGTCGGATCGATGCGGAACTCCGGGCCCCAGGTCATCGCCGCCTCGAGGAAGTCGGCCTCGCCGAGCGCCGTCACGGCACTCGCCGGCACCTGGACCAGCAGCCCCCGCTCCGGCATCCGGTCATGGACCGTCACGCCCCAGCCGCGCAGCTGCCCTTCGATCGCCTCGATCGGACGGGAGGCGAGGGCGGATTCCGAGATCTGGATCGCGTTGAAGCCGGGGCTCAGCTCGCCGCGGCGGCCATGTCCCAGGGCCTTTCCCCGGGCCCCCTCCAGCAGCGGCATGCGCCCGCGCAGCTCCGCGGCATGCTCCGGATCGACCAGGCCCAGCGGGGTTTCGAGGCTCCGGCTCCGGGCGGCGGCGGCAACCTCCCAGTTCGGCTTGACGTCGCCCAGGGGCGATCGCCCTTCGGGGCGCGCGAAGAGGCGCGGGCCGCTCAGGCCGCGGGCGAACTGCAGCTCGGACTGGTCGATCGGGGTTTCCGACGTGCTCCGCGGCTGGCGATCGGCGAAAGTCAGAACGCCAAATGCGACGAGCAGCGCGCTGGCCACCCCGTAGACGGAGCGGCGCGACGGGCGAGGACGCATGAATTCCTCCCTCTCCCCTTCCGGGGGAGCGTCTTGGATTTCCTTGAGAAACGGCGGGTTGCGGATTGCCTTGTCCCCGACAACGTCCCCGGCCGCAGCCGGCGGAATGGCGGTCATGTACGGCGATCCGAACAGGGTGTCAACCTGTGAGATATCAATTATTGGTGCCCCTCCCTGTCACGTGCCGCATGGTGGGATTCTGGACGCGGCTCGGACAGGCTCCCAGGTGTGGTAGAAGGTCGAAATGCCCGGCCCTCCCCATCTGGAACAGCACTTCGCCGGCAGCCGGATGCTGCGCGATATCGTGATCGGCATGGCGGACGGGCTGACCGTTCCATTCGCCCTGGCCGCCGGCCTGACCGGGGCGGTCAACTCAACCACGATCGTCGTGACCGCCGGGCTGGCCGAGGTGGCGGCCGGCGCGATCGCCATGGGAATGGGCGGCTACCTCGCGGCCAAGGGGGATGCCGAGCACTACGCCGCCGAGCGGGCCCGCGAGGAGCGCGAGGTGGCGGAAAAGCCGGACGCCGAGGCGGCGGAAGTCGAAAAGGTCTTCAGCGAATACGGCCTGTCGGCGGAGGAGGTGGCGCCGGTGGTGCGCGCCTTCCGCTCCCGCCCGGTCGACTGGGTCGAGTTCATGATGCGTTACGAGCTGGGCCTCGAGAAACCCGATCCGCGCCAGGCGCTGCTCTCGGCGATCACCATCGGCGGGGCCTACATCGCCGGCGGGCTGGTCCCCCTCGGCCCCTACTTCTTCAGCGTCACGGCGCATGGCGCGCTGCGGGTGTCGGTCGTGCTGACCCTGGTCGCCCTGGCGCTGTTCGGGGCCGTGAAGGGGCGCCTGACGACCGGACGGGCGCTGCGGGGAGCGATTCAGACGGCCGCCATCGGCAGCCTGGCCGCGGCCGCCGCCTTCGCGCTGGCGCGGCTCTGCTCCGGGGTGGCTCCGGCGTAAACTGCCGTATCATCCCTCCGCACGATGGCGGGGCGGGCTCGGGGAGGTCAGCGTGGGTGAGAGACCGTGAATCGGGAGCGCTCGGCTTTCATGGCTGGATCGCTGGTGGTCGGGCTCGGCGGCCTGGGGCATCTGGTGGCCCAGATCTCCTCCGGCGATCCCGATCCGCAGCTGATGGCGGTCCATGCCGGGATGCGTTCCTATGTCGTCACAATGGCCGGGATGCAATTCACCCTCCTGGACGTCATGAACGGCTTCGGAACTGGATTCGCCCTTCTGGCCATGCTCATCGGTATCGAGGGGCTCGTGGTCTTCGGCACGGCGGGGACACCGCCAGCGCTCCAGCGCCGCCTGACGCTACTCCACATGCTCGGCGCCGGATCGATCGTCGGCATGGCGGTCTATTACCGCGTCGCCCCGCCGCTCATTGTGTTCTCCGTCGCCTTCGTGCTCTTCGCGACCTCCTGGGTCTTGTCGCTCATCGGCGACCCGCGCCGCTGAGAGCGGCTCCGCGGGGGAATCATGAAGAATCTGATTTTGGCGTTCGTCCTCGTCACGGCGATCGTGATCATCGCCTGGTGGCCACTGGCGGAACGGGTCGGGCAGGGATCGTGGATGGCGATGCACGTCTTCATCCCGATGGGCATCGCCGCCGTAGCGCTTCTGGTCTTCCGGCTGCTGCGCTCGCTGATGGTCGCGGTGCTGTGCGCCCTGGCAATCGCCGGCATCGTTTTCCTGCTGTTCAAGGAGTTCGGTCCCCAGCTCCGTCCGATTCTCGAGAAAGCGCTCCCCTGAAAGCCGGCGCCGGGAAACGGTGCGGCGGCCTTCGCGCGGTGGTGCTCATGGCCTCGATCTTCTCCTTCGCCTGCGCGGGCAAGCGGCCCGCCGATCTCGGGCTGCGGGAGGGCCGCCTCCGGTCCTGCCCCGCGAGCCCCCATTGCGTCTGCAGCGACGACACGCGGGAAGGGGCGTGGATCCCCCCGCTCGCCACGGGGGGCGATCCGGCGCGCGCCTGGTCCCGCCTCCAGGATCTTCTCCGCGCCCAGGCGCAGGCCACCGTCGTCACCGCCGGCGCCGACTACCTGCACGTCGAGTTCAGGAGCCGCCTGTTCGGGTTCACCGACGACGTCGAATTCCACCTCCGCCCGGCGGAAGGGATCATCGCGGTGCGCTCGGCGTCGCGCCTGGGATACTCCGACCTGGGGGTCAACCGCAGCCGCGTCGAGGCGATTCGCAGGCTCCTGCAGTGACCGACGACGAGCCGCTGGCGCTCCCGATCGACGGCACGCTCGACCTGCACACCTTCGATCCGCGCGACCTCCCGGCGCTTCTCCCCGACTACCTCGACGCCTGCCGCGCCGCGGGGATCCTCGAGGTCCGCATCGTGCACGGCAAGGGGACGGGGACGCTGCGCCGCACCGTCCGGGCCCTGCTCGAGCGTCACCCGGACATCCTCGAATTCCGGACGGCCGACGAAGCGGCCGGGGGCTGGGGCGCCACGCTGGTTCGACTGCGCCCGCAGGCACCGTCCGGCTTATAATCGCCGCCTCCACCACGCCAGACTGTCAAGGAGATGCCTCGATGAGACGACCTGCCGCCTTTGCCGTCGCACTGGCCGTGTGCCTGATAGCGCTGCCGGCTCTCGCCGACGCCCCGCCTCCCGGCGCCTCACGCCGCATCGGCCTCGAGGACCTGGCGCGCCTGATGCGCCCGAGCGACCCGCAGATCTCCCCCGACGGCAAGACCATCGCCATCGTCGTGTCGCATCCGAACTACGACGACAACCGGCACGACGCGGAGCTGATCCTGGTGGACGTGGCGACCGGGGCGCAGCGCGTTCTGACGCGCGGGCGGCAGGAGCTGGCGCACCCGCGCTGGTCGCCGGGCGGCGAGCGCCTGGCCTTCCTGGCGAAGGGGACGCCGAAGAAGCCGGCCAAGCCGGCAGGCGCTGCGGCGGCCGCCGGCGCGGCGAGCGTGACGGACAAGGCGGCCCCACCGGTCGCAGTGGACGAGGAGGGGCACCGGCAGGTCTTCGTCATGCCGATGAACGGCGGCGACGCGCTGCAGATCACCGAGGCCTGGGGCGGCGTGCAGCAGTTCGCCTGGCGGCCGGACGGCGGGGCGCTCGCCTTCGTGACCGAGGACGTGCCGGCGAACCGCGAGGCGATGAAGCAGGGCGAGGACGCCTTCGAGGTGGGGGACAACGATTTCCTGGCGCAGCAGGCGCCGCAGCCGTCGCACATCTGGCTCGTCCCGTCCGAAGGCGGAACGGCGCAGCGGCTCACGTCGGGAGGCTGGAGCCTGCCGGTGAGCGAGCCGCCCGGCCCGCCGTCGTCCCCCCTCTCCTGGTCCCCCGACGGCAAGTCGATCGCCTTCACGAAGCAGGAGAACC
>JAYUCR010000016.1:0-2706 GCA_043740165.1 Acidobacteriota bacterium
ACGAGGGCGCATATCGGGCATATGTAACCGAGGAGCAACGCCGCGGGCCGGGATGCAGCGGCTGCCGAACATAACAAGACTTCGGGGACGCGACACTAGCTCGATATAATCGCCGCGCCATGCCTCCGCCCAAGCCGCCCTCCCGGGTCCTGGAGCCCGACGCCCGCGCGCTGCGGAGTCTCATCGATACCTGCGCCGAATTCGTCGTGCAGCAGATCGATTCGCTGCCGCGCCAGCCGTCATGGGATACCGAAGGAGCGGCGGAGGTGGCGGCCGGATTCCGGGAGGCGGCGCCGGAGCAGGGGAGCGATCTCGCCGGCATCCTGGAGCGGCTCGGCCCGGCGATCGCCAAGTCGTTCAACACCGCCGGCCCGGGCTACCTGGCGTATATCCCCGGGGGTGGCTTGCCGTCGGCGGCGATGGCCGACTTCATCGCCTGCGCCGTCAACCGGTTCGTCGGCGTGGCCGCGGCGGCACCGGTCCTGGCCCGCATCGAAGCGACCACCATCGACTGGCTCGCCGCGGCGATGGGGTACCCGTCCACGGCGGGCGGCATCCTCACTTCGGGAGGATCGATCTCAAACCTCACGGCGCTGATCACCGCGCGGATGGCGAGGCTTTCGGAAGACTTCCTGCGCGGCACGATCTACCTGTCGGAGCAGACGCACCATTCGGTGGCGCGCGCCGCGCGGCTCGCCGGATTTCCGGAACGCGCGGTGCGCATCGTCCCGGTCGATGCGCGCCTGCGGCTGCGCGCCGCCGACCTGGAGGCGATGATCCGCGCCGATCGTGCCGACGGGCGGCAGCCGTTCCTGGTGATTGCCAACATCGGCACCACCAACACGGGGGCCGTCGATCCGCTGCCCGAGATTCTCCAGGTGGCGCGGCGCCACGATCTCTGGGTGCACGCCGACGCCGCCTACGGCGGATTTTTCCGGCTGGCCCCGGGAGGGGACCGGCTGATGCCGGGGATCGAGGACTGCGACTCGATCACGATCGACCCGCACAAGGGACTCTTCCTCCCATACGGGACCGGCTGCCTCCTGGTGCGCGATCCGGCGCTCCTGAAGGCCGCCCACCACGGAGGCGGGGATTATTTCCAGGATCTGCACGAGGCGGAGGTGGCTCCCGATTTCCATTCCCTCTCGCCGGAGCTGTCACGCGACTTCCGCGGGCTGCGAATCTGGCTGCCGATCGTCCTGCACGGCCTGTCGGTGTTCCGCGAGCAGATCCGGGAGAAGCTGGACCTGGCGCGCGGGGCCTGGGAAGTCTTGCGCGCGGCGCCGTTCCTCGAAATGATCGACGAGCCGCAGCTTTCCATCGTCGCCTTCGCCGGCAAGCCGCGCCGGGGTGACCGGAACGCCTTCGCGGCCGAGCTCCTGCGACGGGTCAATGCGCGTCGGCGGGTCTTTCTCTCCAGCACGACGCTGGGCGGACGCTTCGTGATCCGGATCTGCGTGCTGTCGTTCCGCACCCACGCCGAGCAGATGCGCCTCGCGGTCGAAGCCATTCTGGAGGAAGGACAGGCTCTCGACGCCTGACACCGCTCCGGCGGTCCCCCCTCTTGCTGACCGACGAGGCATCTGCTTATACTGCGACCCCGTTTCCATCTGAGACATCGCATCCTGTCAGTCCCCGCTCGCCGGGCGGTGGAACCATCGATTCGTGAGAGGAGAACCCACTGATGAGCACAAAGCGTTCCTGGCCGGTGTTCGCCTTGATCCTGGCGCTCGCGTCCCTCGGGCTGGGTGGCATGCCGCTTCACGCTTCCAGCCAGAACGACTCGGTCACCACCTTCCACGGCAAGCAGGATGTGGCGGAGACGCAGGGAATTCTGCAGTACATGGATCTGCTGGCGCCCGGCTCCTACCGGCACGGGGAGATGGACGCCGCGACGGTCGCGGCGCTGAAGCACTTCCAGCGCGATCACACCCTGCGTCCCACCGGCGAGATCGATCGCGAGACGATGACCCAGCTGCTGCAGCACCAGCCGGGAAGAGACAGCGACGGGGACGGCATCACGGACGATCGCGACAAGTGCCAGAACACTCCGCGTGGCGCCAGGGTGGACAAGCGCGGCTGCCCGCTCGATGCCGATGGTGACGGTGTCGCCGACGGCCTCGACAAGTGCCCCGACACGCCGAAAGGCGCGAAGGTCAACGCCGACGGCTGCATCGGCGATTTCGATGGCGATGGCGTTCTGGACGACAAGGACCGCTGCCCCGACACGCCTCACGGCGTCAAGGTCGACGAGCGCGGCTGCGCCAGGGACAGCGACGGTGACGGTGTGGCCGACGATCGCGACAAGTGCCCCGACACCCGCCGCGGCGCCCAGGTGGATGCGCAGGGCTGCCCCGAGCCGACCGCCTTGCCGGCCGCGGGCGGCGCGCACCTCGTTCTCGAGGGGGTGAACTTCCAGACCAGCAGCGCCAGGCTCACCTCCGAGTCCCTCGCGGTCCTCGATCGCGTGGTCGAGGGCCTGAAGGGATCGCCCGATGTCCGCATCCTGATCGAGGGGCACAC
Source organism: Acidobacteriota bacterium (assembly GCA_043740165.1). Classification (GTDB taxonomy): domain Bacteria; phylum Acidobacteriota; class Polarisedimenticolia; order Gp22-AA2; family Gp22-AA2; genus JAYUCR01. Next base: position 2,524 of record JAYUCR010000016.1, read on the forward strand.
CGACTCGCAGGGTCCGGACGCGGCCAACATGAAGCTGTCGAAGGGGCGCGCCGACGCGGTGCGCGACTACTTCATCGGCAAGGGGATCGCGTCGTCACGGCTGCAGACCAAGGGGTACGGAGAGACCAAGCCGATCGCCGACAACAAGACCGCCGAGGGTCGCGCCAGGAACCGGCGCGTCGA
>JAYUCR010000017.1:0-2700 GCA_043740165.1 Acidobacteriota bacterium
GTGCGGCCGGGCCGCAACGTCTCGATCCTTCTTGAAGTCGCGGCGCGCCATCTCCTGCTGCGCAGCCGCGGCTACCATCCCGCCCGGGAGCTGGCGGAGCGCATCCAGCAGGCGCTCGGGAAGCCGGGATGACCCTTCCCCCGGTCGAGGACGCGCGCGAGCTGGTGGTCCTGACCGGCCCTTCCGGGGCCGGTAAGACGCTCGCCCTGCGCACCTTCGAGGACAGCGGCTACTTCTGCGTCGACAACCTGCCGGTCACGCTCATCCCGGTGTTCGCCGACCTGTGCGCCGCCTCGCGCCAGGACATCAAGCGCGCTGCCGTCGTGGTCGACGTGCGGGAAGGGACCCTGCTGCGCGATTTCCCGGAGATCTACCGCCGGCTGAAAGCCGATCCCTCCCGGCGCCTCAGGCTGATATTCTTCGAGTCGGACGACGAGACCTTGATACGGAGATTTTCCGAGACCCGGCGGCCCCACCCGCTCGGCGCCGGGAACCTGGAGGAGGGCATCCGCCGTGAGCGCGAGATGCTGCAGCCTCTCCGGGACCTGGCCGATCTGATCCTCGACAGCAGCCGCTTCAACGTGCACGAGCTGCGACGCTACCTGCAGGAGCACATCGCCCCGCTGCCCGGCGGCCAGGCGATGGCGATTACCCTGCTGTCGTTCGGGTACAAGCATGGCGTCCCGCCGGAGTCGGATCTCCTCTTCGACACCCGGTTCCTGCCCAACCCGTTTTTCGTCGAGGGGCTGCGCCATCGCACCGGCCGCGATCCCGAGGTGAGGACCTATCTCGAGGGGATCCCCGGCTACGTCGATCTGCGGGGCCGCCTCCTCGATCTGCTGGCCTTTCTCATCCCGCAGTACCTGCGCGAGGGGAAGAGCTACCTGACGGTGTCGATCGGCTGCACCGGCGGACGGCACCGCTCGGTGGCGCTCGCCGAGGGCGTGGCCGCCGATCTGCGCCGGAGCGGCTACACGGTCACCGCGGCGCACCGGGACCTGGAGAAGGAATGAGCGGGCTGCTCATCCTGACGCACGGCGATCTGGCGACGCACCTCCTGCGCGCTCTGGAGGCGATCGTCGGGCCGATGGAGCAGGCGCGCGCCGTGGCGATCGGGTGGGACGCTGCTCAAGCGGAGGCGCTCGAGTCGCTGCGCCGCGCCATCGGCGAGGTCGACCGGGGGGAAGGCGTTCTGATCGCGACCGATATGTTCGGCGGCACGGCGACCAGCCTGGCGCTGACGTTCCTGGGCGACCGGATCGAGATCGTCACCGGCGTGAACCTGCCGATGCTGGTGAAGTTCGCCACGCTGCGCCACACCTGCACGCTGCGCGAGGCGGCCGAGAAGGTGCGCGATCAGGGGCAGAAGGCCATCACCGTGGCGACCGAGTGTCTGCGCGCACCGGCCCCCGGCGGGAGGACGAACCGTTGATCCACGAGGACGTCGTCATCGTCAATGCCATGGGTCTGCACGCGCGCGCCGCGGCGCGCTTCGTGCAGGTGGCGAGCCGTTACCACAGCCGCATTCAGGTGTCGCGCGATGGGAGCACGGCCGACGGGAAATCGATCCTCAGCCTGCTGGCGCTCATCGGCAGCACCGGAACACGCCTGACGATCGCGGCCGAGGGCCCCGACGCGGTGGACGCGGTGCGGGCCCTCTGCGCCCTGGTCGCGGCGCGGTTCGGGGAGGCGCAGTGAGCCTGATCCGTCGGGTGCCCAAGCCGTGGGGCGAGGAGATCATCTTCGCCCACACCACCCGCTATGCGGGGAAGGTCCTTAACATCCGGGCCGGGGAGTCGCTCAGCCTCCAGTACCACGAGCGTAAGGACGAGGCCCTCTATCTTTATTCCGGTCGGCTGCGCGCCCTGGTGGAGGGGAACGGAGTCCGGGAGGATCGGGTCTTCGAGCCGGGGGAGGCGCTGCACTTTCCCCCCGGCACGCGGCACCGGCTCGAGGCGGTCACCGACGTGGTCCTCTTCGAGGTCAGCACCCCGGAGCTGGACGACGTCGTGCGCCTGGAAGACCGCTATGGCCGCGCTTGACAGGGTGGCGCGTGTCCCATAGCATGCGCCCAGGACAATCTCGGCGTGATGCCGCGCCGACGGGCTCTTCGGAGGAGGGGTCGATGCCGGAAGAGATCCCCCGCAAACTTTTTTACAAGCTCAACGAAGTCTGCCAGCTCACCGACACGCAGCCGTACGTGCTGCGATTCTGGGAATCGGAATTCGCGCAGCTCGCGCCCACCAAGAGCCAGAACGGACAGCGCCTGTACCGCCGCAAAGACATCGATCTGGTGCTGGCGATCAAGAAGCTGCTCAACGACGAGGGGTTCACCATCGCCGGCGCGCGCGAGAAACTCGGCATGGCCGGTGACCACGGCGCCACCGACTCGTTGTTCGACCCCCCGGCCCAGGCCGCCTCGCGGGAGAGCGCCGCGCGGGAGGTGACCGAGGAGCTGGAGCGTATCCTGAAGATCATGGACGCCACCGATGAGCGCCTGAACGGACGCCGCGGTCTCGACGAGTCCTGAGCCGCCGCCTCAGATCACGCGCAGGTCCCGCCCCACCATTTCGAACGCCGCGAGCGCTTCATCCAGGTCGGCCCTGGTGTGGGTGGCCATGACGATGGTGCGCACGCGCGATTTCTCCTCCGCCACCATCGGGAAGTAGATCCCCTGCGCGAACACGCCGGCGTCGAACA
>JAYUCR010000018.1:0-16466 GCA_043740165.1 Acidobacteriota bacterium
CCCACCCCGCCCCAGCGAGACCTCCCGCGCAGCGCGCCGGATCCGGTCAGCACGATGCGATCACAGCTTCCGCATTAGCCCGCAGCGTTTCGGTTGGAGGCGCCGATGAAGTCTTTCATCGCGGAGGAAGGGAGCGGCGGGCTTGGGATCGCGGGGCCTTCTGAGACCGCGCCGGCTGGCCCCGCGTTTTTCAGCGGGGACCCGGCGCGGCGAAGAGAGGGGAGGGCGCGTGTGGCCGTTAGCTGGATCTGAGCAGCGATCACCGAGCCCCGAAGGCCATCCGCGCGCCCGGACCCGTGCCCCGCGATCCCAAGCCCGCCGCTCCCGGCCTGGCTGAGGGGTTAGGACTTTTTCGGCGCCTTGTCGGATTTCTTCTCGCGGATTTCGACCTTCTTCATCACCACATCGCGGATGGGGCGGGCGGCGGCGCGGCCGGCGGCGCCGCTGGCGGTCGGCAGATTGCTGATCGCCTTGACGGTGTCGAGGCCGTCGGTGACGCGGGCGAAGACGGTGTAGCGGTTGTCCATCTCCGGCTGCGGGACGGCGGCGATCATGAAGATGCTGCCGGACTCCTCCTGGCCGGTGAGGGAGTTGCGTACCTGCGCCACGGAGCCGGGGAGAATCTTGAGGCCGTTGGTCTCCGGCGGCAGGGTGTAGCCCGGTCCGCCGCGCTCGTCCCCGGTGGAGGATCCGCCGAACGCCGCCTCCCCTTTGATCGTGCGGTGGAACAGCTTCCCGTCGTAGAAGCCCTGGTTGGCGAGGTCGATGAAGTTCTTGACGTGCATCGGCGCCAGGTCCTTGTAGAACTCCAGCACGATGCTGCCGAATTCGGTTTCGATGACCGCCTGGTAGTCGTGGGTGGCGTCGTACTTCTTGATGACGCGGCTCATGATTGTTTTTTCGGTGAAGCCGGGGGCGCTCCAGGTGATCTTGTAGGTCCCGAGGCTGCTCATCTTCGGGAACATGGAGTTGAGGTCGATGATCTTCCCGAAGTAGCTGTTGGGCTCCAGCATCCTCGGCTGGGCCTCCTTCACCGAGACGGGGCTTTTCGTCCTTTCGAGCTTGTTGCCGCTGCTGTCGAAGACCTGGAAGCCGGCTTCGATCTCCAGGCCGGGGTTGGCCCAGGATTCCTTCGCCTGGTTCTTGAAGAGGATGGTCACCTCGTTCGGGTCGCCGGCATAGGTGAGAAGGGCCCTGGTCTCGATGTGCACATACAGCGGCGAGGTGTCCTTCGGGGCCTCCTTCGCGGCGTCCTCGGCGCGCACCGCGCCGCGCGCGGTGAGAGCCAGAGCAAGAAGAAGGAGCAGCCGCGTGGCCTGCCGCCGGATCGGTGAAACGGTCATCGTCAACACCTCGAAAAGATGGTCCCTGAAAGCCAGCGCGCGGCACCGGGCCGCGCGAGGGCGATATGCTACCCGACCCACCTAGTGCTGTCAAACCGCGTCCGGACGGGCCTCTCCGCGTCGTCGGGATTCTGACATGGGTGCCTCCGAGCTCTTTCCCGCCATGTCGATCCTCCAAAAGTCTTGCTGGACGCGGTGTTTGGCCGTATATGGACGGAACGCCAGGCGGGGATTCAACTGCGGAGGGAGGCCCAACGCGATGTGGTGTTCGGGGTGTGGTTCGGGGCTGGCATCGTCCCAGTACTTCAACATTCCGGTCGACGCCTGCTCCGATTGCGGCGGCACCTGGCTCGAAGAGGGGCGGCTGAAGTGGATCCTGGAGATCGGCCCCAAGGCTCTTCCCGCCGAGCGATCGCGCCGGGTGACCCGCTATTCCCCCGGGACCACACCCTCCTATGCTCTCAGCGACACCGAGACGCGACGCATCGTGAAGTGTCCGTATTGCGTCTGCATCATGCGTCCGGTGAATTACTCGGCGAATTCCGGTGTGGCGATCTACCGCTGCATCCAGGATCACGGCGTCTGGGTGCCGAAGGATGGCATCGATCGCCTGGTGGTGTTCATCGACACCTGGGATCGCTACCTCAAGGCGGCGACACCGTATTACGTCGGCCTGGTGCAGCTCGAGCGCAAGCGCTTCCTCCGCAAGACCATCTTCTAGAACTCTGTCCGCGCCGTTCCGTGTGATGCGTTCGCCGCCTGACCGCTCATGCCGTGCGGGCGATGACCAGCCCGACGACGGCCCCGGCGCCGGCGCGCCGCAGCGCCGCGGCGCACGCCTCGAGTGTTGCCCCGGTCGTCGTCACATCGTCCACGAGCAGGACGGTGCGCCCCGTCAGCACGGCGCGGCATGCCGCGGGAAGGATCGGCATCGGGGCGACGCTTGAAGCTCGATAGGCGTCGCCGAGTGCGTGCAGCCGTGCCTGCCGCCCGAGCCCGATCTGCGCCCGCCCGGCGCGCACGCGCCGCAGCATCCCGGTGGAAAGCGGCAGCGCCAGCTCCCCGGCCACCGTCTGCGCCAGGAGGTGCGACTGATTGAAACCGCGCCGCCAGCGCCGCCGCCAGTGCAGCGGCACCGGCACGACGAGATCGGGCAACGGGAAGAGCAGCGGGGCCAGGAGGGCCGCCGCCCGGCGGCCGAGCGGTCGCGCCAGGGGCGGCCAGGATTCGAACTTGAGGATCTGGATCAGGCGGCGCACGTCGCCGTCGTAATCGGCGGCCCAGAACACGGTGCTCAGGGAGCCGGAGGCGGCGCGGCGCAGCCCGGGGGCCCAGGGGAGGCGTGCCCAGCATTCGAGGCAGGCGCCCCCCTCCTGGCGCCAGGGCAGGCGCCGGGCGCACAACAGGCAGTCGGCGGGCAGAAGCCCGGCCAGCAGGTCGCCGGTGAGCCGCCTTACGGGTGCCGTGACATCGAACAACCGGTCTACTCCTTGAAGAGCGACCGGCCCTCCATCTCGACGGGGATCGGGATCCCCATGATCTCCAGCATGGTCGGGGCGACATCGGCCAGCAGGCCGTGCTCGCGCAGCCGCCTTCCCTGAAGGCCGCGTCCGACGATGTGCACCGGCACCTGGTTGGTGGTGTGCGCGGTGACCGGCTCGCCGGTGCGCGGGTCGGTCATCTCCTCGGCGTTGCCGTGATCGGCGGTCACCACCACCACTCCGCCCTGCTCGACCGCGGCATGGACGATCGTCTCGACGCACTGATCGACCACGCGGCACGCCGCGATCGTGGGGGCCAGGTGGCCCGTGTGCCCGACCATGTCGGCATTGGCGTAGTTGAGCACCACGGCCTGCGCCGGCCTTTCCGCCAGCCGGCGCAGCAGGGCGTCGGTCACCTCGCGGGCGCTCATCTCGGGTTTGAGGTCGTACGTCGCCACCTTCGGCGACGGGATGAGGCAGCGCTCTTCGCCGGGGAACGGCTGCTCCACCCCGCCGTTGAAAAAGTAGGTGACGTGCGCGTACTTCTCGGTCTCCGCGATGCGCAGCTGGGGGATCCCGGCGGCGCTGACCGCCTGGCCGAAGGTGCCGCGGATCGTCTGCGGCGGGAAGGCGACCGGCAGCGACCAGGTCCGGTCGTAGGTCGTGAAGCAGACGAAGGACGACAGCACCGGCGGCGAGGGGCGGCGAAAGCGGTCGAAGCCGACTTCGGTGAGGGCGCGGGTGATCTGGCGCGCGCGATCGGCGCGGAAGTTGAAGAACAGCACCGTGTCGCCATTGCGGATGGCGCCGTCGCGAGCGGCGCCGTCGCGGACGGAGGCATCGCGCGAGCCGGCCGGCGCCGAGGGCGCCATCGTCGCCGGGAGAATGAACTCGTCGCCGAGCCCGGCCGCATGCCCCCGGGCGACGGCCGCGGCCGCCGACGGGAGGCTCTCGCCCTCGCGCAACACGAGGGTCCGCCAGGCCTTCTCGGTGCGCTCCCACCGGTTGTCGCGATCCATGGCGTAGTAGCGCCCCGCCACGGTGGCGATCGGCGCATAGCCGCGCGCCTTGAGGTGGGCCTCGGTGCGCTCGATGTAGGGGAGAGCGCTCCGGGGTGGTGTGTCGCGCCCGTCCAGGAAGGCGTGCACGAACAGGCTGCCGACGCCCTGCGCGCGCGCCAGGTCGATGAGGGCTTCGAGATGTGCGATGTGGCTGTGCACCCCGGCGTCGCTCAGGAGACCCATCAGATGCAGCGCCGCCCCGGAGCGCGCCGCGGCGGCGGTCGCGGCGAGAAGCGTCGGGTTGCGGGCGAACTCGCCGGCGGCGATGGATCGGTTGATGCGCGCGAGATCCTGCGCAACCACCCGCCCGGCGCCGAGACAGAGGTGGCCGACCTCCGAGTTCCCCATGTAGCCGGGAGGGAGGCCGACCGATTCGCCCGAGGCGTCGAGCAGCGCCGATGGCCACTCGCGGCGCAGGCGGTTCATGCACTCGGGCGAGGCCGCGGCGATGGCGTTCCCTTCCCGGCGATCGCTGTGCCCCCAGCCGTCGAGGACGATCAGCACCATCGGCAGGCGCGGGGTCGCGGGCAAATGTTTACCCTTCCTGGCTCTCGACGGTGTAGACCGGCGCCGTGCTCAGGCCGAGATCCTCGACCGCTCGCTCCTCGCGGAAATCGACCACGACCGTGTTCCACTCGCCGCACCGCTCGCAATGCTCCACCCACTCCGGGTAATGCCGCGAGCAGGTGCCGCAGACGTACTCGACCTGGAGCGCCGCCGCCTGCAGGAGGACCGTCTCCAGCTCGCGGATCGCCTCGCGGTAATTGCCGTGCCGTTCGAGGATTTTGGCCAAGTGATAATGCAGGGCGGGGAAGGAGGCGACGCTACCCTTCATGCGGGTGAACTCGATCAGCGCTTCGTCCAGCATCTCGAGGCGGTAGTAGAGCTTGCCGAGGAAGAACCGCGGCAGGATGTCCTTCTTGCTCTTCCAGAGCGCCGCCTTCAACGCCTCGATGGCGCGCCGCGGCTGCTCGTCGCGCAGGTAATGGTCCTCGATGGTGGTCAGGAAGATCGGGTGCCCGGTCACCTCGTACCCTTCCTCCCAGGCCTCGACCGCCGACTCGGGCTGATCCATCGCGATCAGCGCCTTGCCGAGCCGCAGGTGCGCCGGCGCGAAGGTCGCGTCGATCCGCACCAGCCGGCGCAGGATGCCGATGGCGTCCCGAGGCCGCCCCTCGTCGAGGTGGCGGCGCGCCAGCATGTAGCGGATGGCCAGGTGGTACTTCTTCTCCGTCTTGCCGGGGCGCCCCATGCCGGTGAGCAGCTCCTCGATCCGCTGCTGGATATCCCACGCCTTGTCCCACGACCCCTCGCGCATGCAGATGGCGCGGAACTGCCGGTAGGCGTTGAGGGAGCGCTTCGGGTTGAGCTCGATGATGCGGTTGAGCACCGCCTTGGCGTTCTCGGCGGCGCCCGATTCCTCGTAGTCGGCGACCAGGGAGTAGAGCGGCCTCAAATCCCCTTCGCGCGCCCGGGCCCCGCGGCGGTGGTACTCGATCGCCTCGCCGAAGCGCTTCAGCGTCCGGAGCACCTCGCCGCCCTTCTGGAGAGCGTCGAAATGCTGCGGGTCGATCTCCAGGACGGCGTTGAAGTGCTCCAGGGCGCGCTCCTCGCGGCCGTTCAGCATCGCCTCGACGCCGCGCATGTAGCGCTGCTCGGCCTCCTGGAGGTTGATCTGCTGGCGCCGGGTGGTCAGGCTGCCGAAGAACCGGCGCAGGTCCCGCAGCAGCCCGAAAAGCAGCGGCACCAGCATCGACACGCCGCTCGTGATCAGGACGCAGGCCCAGACCGGGATCGACAACGCGCGGCCGACCACGACGTGCTGGTCGAGGACCGCGCGGTTGCTGGAGTAAAGAACCGACAGAGCGGCCACCACGATGGCGCCGATCGTCAGGTAGAGGACGGTGCGGATCTTCATCGCCACCCCGGCCCGCCGGGCCGGATCTACAGCAGGCCTTTTTCGATCTTTTCCTGGCAGACGACGCAGTGGCTGGCCCACGGCACCGCTTCGAGCCGCCTGCGGTTCAGCTCGTCGCCGCATTCGCCGCAGGTGCCGAACTCGCCGCGGTCGAGACGCGCCAGCGCCTCGTCCACCTTCTGCAGAACCTCGCGGTCGGTGTTCGACAGCGAGTACAGGAACTCCTTCGTGTAGGCGCTCGACGCCTTGTCGGCCAGATCCTGGGTCCCCTCGTCCTCGGTCAGGCGCCCGTACGTCTTGTTCTTGTTGTAGGCCTCGGTCAGGCTCTTCTTCTTCACGAGCAGGAGGTTTCTGTAGCCGTCCAGCTGCTTGCGGGTCAGAGACGAGGTGGGCTTCGGCTTCGCGGCCGGCGGCCTGGCGGGCAGCGGCTTCGCGAGCACCGGCTTGGACGGCTGCGGCCGCGCGGGAGCCAATTTCACGGCCTTGGCTTTGGCGCCACGGCCCTTCGCGGCCCCGGCGGTCTTCGCCGCCTTGGCGACCCGGGTGGACCTCTCGACTTTCTTCTTGGCTGCGGACTTCATGGGATGCGATACCTCTTGCGCTTATCCAGCAGGGTCTTGCGGTTGATGCCGAGGATCCGGGCCGCCTCAGTGCGGTTCCCGCGCGTCAGGCGCAGGATTTCCCGGATGTACATCTCCTCCAGCTGCGACAACGAGTAGCGTCCGCGGAGCGCCTGGGCGATTGGCGCCACGTGCTCCGCATGTCCGATCGACAGGGCAACGGCTGGAATCTCCTCGCCCTGGTGGCTGATCACGGCATTCTCGAGCACGTTGCGCAGCTCGCGCAGGTTGCCTGGCCAGTCGTGCCGCCGCAGGCGATCCAGGGCCTCGGCCGACAGGCGCTGCGGCGCCGTGCCTTGGGCGGCGGCCAGATCGCGCAGCACGCCGGCGGCCAGATCTTCGAGATCCTCCATCCGGTCCCGGAGCGGCGGCAGATCCAGGCGGATGACGTTCAACCGGTAGAACAGGTCGCCGCGGAAGCGGCCGGCGGCGACCAGCGGTTCCAGATCGACCTGCGTCGAAGACACGATCCGCGCATCCACCTTGATGGTTCGGGTTCCGGCCAGCCGTTCGAAGCATTTCTCCTGGACCACCCGCAGCATCTTTCCCTGCAGCTCCGGCGCCAGCTCGCTCACGCCGTCGATCAGGATGGTGCCGCCGTCGGCCAGCTCGAACCGTCCCTGCCGCATCTCGATGGCCCCGGTGAAAGCGCCCTTCTCGTGCCCGAACAGCTCGCTTTCGAGCAACTCGCCGGGGATGTTCGCGCAGGTCATGGTGACGAACGACCCGGTGCTGCGCCGGCTGGCGTCGTGCAGGAAGCGCGCGAGGGCGCCCTTCCCCGTGCCGCTCTCGCCGGTCAGGAGCACATTGGCGTCGGCCTGCGCCACGCGGCGCGCCACCTCGTACAGTCGGTTCATGCGATCCGACCGGTACGGGGGAGGGCTCGCTGGTGCGAACGCGGCAAGCGCGCCCACGGATTCTCCTTTCGCAAGCAGGGGCGCTAATGTAAAGGTCGGTCCCATCAAAGTCAACCCTGCCGGCCACGTCCCAGCGGGGCGGATCGGGACAGGTCGGAGCCGGTCAGCGCCCCCGGCCGGCCCGGGCCGCCGTGCCCGGCCCGCGGCGCCGCGGTGAGGGCTTGCGGGTCGTGTTCGAGCGCGCGCGCGGCGGGCGCGACGGGCGCGTCCCTGCTTTCCGGGAGGCGCTGCCCTTCGCTTCGACCCGCGGTGCGTCCCCCCACAGCCGCTCGAGTCCATAGTAGTCCCGGGTTTCGGGGGTGAAGACGTGCACCACCAGGTCCGAGAGGTCGATCAGGATCCATTCGCCGCGTTCGTATCCTTCCACGTGCGAGGCGCGCTCCCCGGCGGACCTCAAGTGGTCGATGATCGCGTCGCAGATTGCCTGCGTCTGGCGTCTCTGGGCGCCGGTGCAGATGATGAAGCCGTCGGTGAACGAAGCGATCCCTTTGAGCTTGATCGCGACGGGATTCTCGGCCTTCTTGTCCGCGGCCGCCTCCAGCACCAGGTCCATCTTGCGCTTCAGCTGAATGGCTCGTCCTCCTTCTTCGTGATCTCTTCCTGCACCAGCGGCCAGAGGGATTCCAGAAGCTCGCGCACCCCCTCGCCGGTCACGGCGGAAATGACCCGGTACGGCACGCCTTCCTTGCGGCAGCGTGCCTCGAGCGCCGCCGTGCGCGCCGCGTCGGGATGGGTGTCGCTCTTCGTCGCCACGACCATCTGCCGCTTCGCCGCCAGATCGGGGCTGAATGACGCCAGCTCGGAGTTGATGATCTCGTAATCGCGCACCGGATCGCGCCCCGACGCCTCGGACACGTCGACCAGGTGCAGCAGCACGCGGGTCCGCTCGACATGCTGCAGGAACTTGACCCCCAGGCCGTGCCCGGCGTGCGCCCCTTCGATCAGGCCGGGGATGTCGGCCACCACGAGGGTGCGGTACTGTCCCAGGTCGACGACGCCCAGATGCGGCTCGAGCGTCGTGAACGGGTAGTCGGCGATTTTCGGGTGGGCCGCTGAGATGCGCGAGATCAGGGTCGACTTGCCGGCGTTCGGGAAGCCGACCAGGCCGACATCGGCGATCAGCTTCAGCTCGAGGACGATCTCGCGCTCCTCGCCCGGCTGGCCCTGCTCCGACTCGCGCGGCGCCTGGTGCGTGGCGGTGGCGAAGGAGGCGTTGCCCCGGCCGCCCTTGCCCCCCTTGGCGGCGAGGAACCGATCCCCCACGTGCACGAGATCGGCCAGGATCGATCCGTCCGCGGCGTTCGTGATGAGGGTTCCCGGTGGCACGCGCACGATGCGATCCTCGCCGTCCCGGCCGGCGCGCCCCGATCCCTCGCCGTGACGGCCGCGATCGGCGGCGTAGGTGCGCACGTAGCGAAAGGCATTCAGGGCCTTGAGGGAGCGATCGGCGACGAGCCACAAGGAGCCGCCGTCTCCGCCGGGACCCCCGTCGGGACCGCCGCGGGGAACGAACTTCTCGCGGCGGAAGCTCACGCAGCCGTTGCCTCCGACGCCGCCGCGCACGGCGATACGGGCCGAATCAACAAACATGTCGGAAGGGAGGGACGAGATCGATGGGCGAGAGCGGCCCGATTATGAGCCGGCCGCCGCCTCACGCTCGGGCGCCTCACGCTCGGGAAGGACGCTGATGAATTTCCCCAGGTTGCCGCGATTCTCGAATCGAACGTAACCGTCGATGCGGGCGAACAGCGAATCGTCCCGGCCCCACCCGACATTCTGCCCGGGCTTGAAGCGGGTGCCGCGCTGCCGCACCAGGATGGAGCCGCCGGTGACGAACTGGCCGCCAAAGCGCTTGACGCCGAGGCGCTGCGCGTTGCTGTCGCGACCGTTCCGCGAACTGCCGCCCGCTTTCTTGTGAGCCATGGTCGTTTCTCCTGGCGCGCCGTCAGCCGGCCTGGATCGCTTCGACCACCACGGCCGTGAACGGCTGCCGGTGGCCACGGGTGCGCCGATACTGTTTGCGTTTCTTCTTCTTGAAGATCAGAACTTTCTGGGCCTTGTCCTGCTCGACCACCTTGGCCACCACCTTGGCGCCGGCCACCATCGGCCGGCCGAGCGTGAGCGTATCGCCCTCTTTGATGGCGAGGACCTGGTCGAACGTCACCGAATCTCCCACCATGGCGACGAGAAGCTCCACCCGCAGGCGGTCTCCCACGGTCACCTTGTGCTGCTTGCCCCCGGTCGCAATGATCGCGTAGCTCACGGACTGCCCTCTCCCTGTCTCACTAAAGGAAGCGCGGATTATAAAGGGGGCGGGCGACCGGTGTCAACGCGCTCCTCTCTAGGGCTGCGTCACCGGACATCCGGCGGCGTCGACCTTGGTCCCCTTCGGTGTGTTCGGACAGGTGTCGATGCCGTCCCAGACGCCGTCGCCGTCGGCATCGGTCGGGCAGCCGACCTGGTCGACTTTGACCCCCTTCGGCGTGTCGGGGCAGCGATCGGCCCCGTCCCAGACGAGATCGCCGTCGGCGTCTTCCGCCGGGCATCCCTCGGAAGTGACCTTGACCCCTTTCGGCGTGGCGGGGCATTTGTCCATGGCGTCGGCAACGCCGTCGCCGTCGGCGTCGGCGGGGCAGCCGGTGGCGTCGACCGCCCAGCCGCGCGGCGTGTCGGCGCACTTGTCGATCCCGTCGTAGACCTTGTCGCCGTCGGTGTCCTTGGGGCATCCCGTGGCATCGACCTTCGCCCCCTTCGGGGTCGAGGCGCAGCTGTCCTTATTGTCCGGGACGAGATCGCCGTCGGTGTCGGCAGGGGTCCCGCCGCCGAAGGCCCAGAGCAGGCCGCCGGTCGCCTCGTAGTTGGACTGGGTCTCGCCGATGTCCCCGCCCACGTTCACGTCGATCCACCGCGCATCGGCCCGCAGGCCGAAGAGCCGCTTCTTCCCGAACAACCAGCGGCCGCCGCCGCCGGCGTTCCAGCCGATGTCGCTCTCGCTGATGTCGGCGTCGTCGGATTTCACCGATTCGTTTCCGAGGCCGGCGGTCAGGAACCAGCGGAATTTCCTGTCGGGTCGAAAGTTGAAGAGAATGTTCGCCCGCAGGGCATTGAGATCGACGTTCGGTTTCTGGTTGCCCACGTGTCCTTCGGTCCCCAGGGACTGATAGGACCCCTCCAGGCTCCAGCGCGACGTGAAGTAGTAGCCGAGCCGGAACCCGTAGAGAATGCCGTTGTCCGGATCGAGGGGGTTGTAGCTGTCGGGGTGGCCGGTGCCGGTGTAGACCCCGAGCTCCCAGTCGCCCTCTTCGCCTCCCGACGCAAAGGCCGGGGCCGCGAGACAGAGCAGAGCCAGCGCGATGGGCAACAGGTTTCTCTTCATCACCGCCTCCTTGGGTCTCTATCTCTTTAGTACTTGATCACGAGCGCGGTCGTGAATATCGAGTCCAGGCTGTCGACTTCGGTGACCACCTTCTGCGTCGGCACCGTCACGGTCGGCGGCCCCGGTGGCGCGAAGAGGTCGACCTCCTTGAGCGCCGGCTGGCGGTCGTACAGCCACTGCAGGCTGACTTTCAACGCCAGGTGGGTGCTCATGTTGAGCGACACCCAGTTGGTCATGTTGACGCGCAGGTCGGAGGTGTCGTTCAGGTTCTCGTCCACGATGGTGTCGTTGCCATAGGAGCCCGTCGCGCTGAATTTCTCCAGGAACGTCGACGACAGGCGGGCCCCGACGAAGGTCCCGTCGAAGTCGGCCGGCTCGACGACGTCGCTCTCCTTGGTGCCGCTGACGGCATAGTCGGTTTTCCACTTCCGCCGCTCGGTGTCGATCCAGATGTTGCCGACGCCGCTGAATCCCGTGTAGCGGCTGTCGATGCCGGCGAAGCGGTTGCGATCCCACCCGGCGCCGGCGAACCAGAAGAAGCGATCGGTGATCTTCCGGTCGTACCGGCCGTTCAGATAGTAGTTCTCGGCCGTCACGGTCGGGTCGCCGTCCACCACCTCGAAATCGCCCGGGGATCCCACGGCGTAAAGCGACTGGTCGGTCGTCTTGACCCGGATGGCGCCGAGATTGATCTCGAAGCGCGACCGCTCCCAGTCGCGCGCCAGGGTGTTCTTGAGTCCGAAGGTGCTGGTCTCGGTGTTCCCGCTCGTGACGACGTAGCCGAGCTCGGCCGCGTCGGTCCATCCCAGCTTCTTTTCGGTGTCGGCGGCGCGGGCGGGGAGGGCCGCGGCGCACAGGGCGGCCAGGCAGGCCGCGATCGCCAGTGGTCTCGTTCGCGTCATCGGGTCTCCCGTGTTCAGGCCAGGGGGCTGGCGCAGAAGCGGCATTTCTTGGCGGCTTTGGCGACGGTTTCGCAGCACTGCGGACATTCCTTGGTCGGCGGAGACGGGGGCGCCGGAGCCGGCCTCATGGCGATCTTGGTGATCACGAAGACGCAGAACGCGATGATCACGAAGTCGATGATGGTGTTGACGAAGAGACCGTAGTTGAGCGTCGGGGCCCCGGCCTTCTTCGCCTCGTCGAGCGTGGCGTAGTGAGTCGCCGAGAGATTCAGGAACAGGCCGCTGAAGTCGATGTTCCCGAGCAGGAGCCCCAGGGGCGGCATCAGGATGTCGCTGACGAGGGACGACACCACCTTGCCGACGGCGCCGCCGATGATGACGCCGACCGCGAGGGCCAGGGCATTCGTTTTGAGCAGGAATTCCTTGAAATCCTTCATCGATCGCCTCCGCTCGCGCCGCGCCACCGGTGGTCTGCTGGGCGCGCGGTCAGGAATGCAGTGTCCGGGAACGGGAGGCAGAGCCTACCACACGCGCACCGCGCGGTGGCGTTCAATTCGGGTTTAGACTCCAGCACCATGCCGCGTGGCCGCCCTCTGGCGCTGTTCGGACTGGCGCTCGGTCTGCGCCTCGCGTACCTCTTCGAGATCCGCGCTCTCCCGTGGTTCGAAGTGCCGCTCATCGACGGCGCGAATTACTTCCGGACGGCCCGCGCCATCGCGGGCGGCCAGTGGCTCGGGGGCCCCGCGGCGTTCTGGCAGCCACCGCTCTACCCTTATTTCATCGCCGCCCTGCTGCGCCTGTTCGGCGAACGGATGATCGCGATCGACGTTGTGCAGGCGATTCTCGGTGCCCTGTCCTGCGTGCTGGTCTTCACCATCGGCCGGCGGGTCCTGGGAGCCGCAGCGGGGACGGCGGCAGGTCTCGTGATGGCGCTGTACGGCCCGCTGATTCACTTCGACGCGCAGCCGCTGATCCCGGTTCTGCACATCGTGCTGATGCTCGCGGGGATCGATCTCCTGCTCGCGGCCGGGCTCGAGGCCGACCCCGGCCGGCACGGCCTTCTCTGGGCCGCTGCGGGGTTGAGCTGGGGGCTGTCGGCGATCGCCACGCCGAACCTGCTCCTGGCGGTGCCCCCCGTCGCGGTCTGGATCGCCCGTCGCAAGGGGACGGCGATCGAGGGCGCACCTCTCGAGCCGCGGCCGGGACGGCGGGTCATATGGCGCTCGGCGATGATCTTCCTTCTCGCCGTGGCGGGGCCGGTGCTGCTGGTCGGCGCGCGCAACCTCGCGGTGGCGGGGGAGCCGGTCCTGATTTCGAGCAACGGCGGCATCAATTTCTACCTCGGCAATAACGCCGACTACGGGCGCACCATCCGTCTGCGGCCGGGCGGCGAGTTCGAGCGCCTGGCGCAGGAGCCCGAAAACCTCGGGATCGTCGGGGCCGCGGCCGCCTCGCACTACTTCACGAGCCGCGCGATCGCCTACCTCGTCTCCTACCCGGGCTCGGCGCTGCGCCTCTACCTCCGCAAGGCAGGCGACCTGGTGGCCGGCCGGGAGATCCCGCGCAACGAAAACACGTACGCATACCGGAGCCGTTCGATCGTGCTCCGGGCGCTTCTCTGGCGCTGCGGCGTCGCGTTCCCGTTCGGGGTCGTCGCACCCCTGGCTCTCGCAGGACTCGTCGCTGGCGTGGGGGCGGCCTCCGCCGGCGGCGCCTCGGTCGGAAGCGGCGCGGCCGCGGCCAGGTCGGGGCGGCGGCTGCTGCTCGTGATCGCCGCCTCCTACGCGGCTTCGATCCTGCTGTTCTTCCCGACCGACCGGTACCGGCTCCCGCTCGTGCCGCTCTTCGCGCTGTTCGCGGGAGCGGTCCTGGCCGCGCCCAGGGCGACATGGAGAAAGCCCCTCGTTCTCGGCGCCCTTCTCGCGGGCCTCCTGCTCTTCAATCTCGACGCCTTCAAGGCGACCGAATCGTGGCCGGAGGAGGAGGCCCTCAACCGCGCCTACGCCCTGCGGATGCAGGGCCGTCTGCCGGAATCGCAACGCGAGTACGAGCGCGCCCTCGCCATCAACCCGGGGCGGATCGATCCCTACAACGCGCTCGCGGTCCTGGCGGCGGAAGCCGGCGACTGGGAGGAGGCGGTGCGGCGCTACCGGCAGCTCCTGGAGATCGCCCCCGATTTCGTCGAGGTGCGCCGCAACCTCGGCCAGGCCCTCCTGGCCCTCGGACGCAAGGAAGAGGCGCGGAGGGAATGGGAGCAGGCGATCCATCTCGCCCCCGGAGCCGGCCTGGCGCTCGCCGACCTCAGCCTGTCGTACCTGGAGGAAGGGGTGCTGGCGACCGCCTTCGACTACGCCGAGCGCGCCGCGATCGTCCGTCCCGATCTGCCGGAGACCCACTATGCCCTGGCCCTCTCGGCCCGGGCGCTACGCAGGCGGGATCAGGCGCTGCGCGAGTTCGAGATCGCGGCGCGGCTCTTCCCGGCGGGATCGCCGGGACGGCGGCGGGCGCAGGAAATCCTCGAGACCATGCGCCGGAGAGGCGCCGATACGGCCTGATCGCGTAGCGCGGGGCTACTTCTTCTTGGGCGGCATGGGCGGGAAGTTCTGGAACATCCGCTTGGTCACCGTCGCAAGCTTCTTCTTGTTGGAATCGGGATTCTGGGAAAGGGTTGCGGTCGCCGTGCCCCGCCAGAGGAGCTTCTTGGTCCCGGCGTCGAAGATGTCCACCAGCAGGCTGCCGGTTTCGTAGACGCTCGAGACGGTGGTGGCTCCGCCCACCGGCATCGCCCATCCCCCGTATCCGTATCCGACCCCCCACCCGGTGTAGAAGGTATCGAGCCGCTCCTGGCTCTCCTTTGCGGCGTGCGCCGCGATCACCGCATCCCCCGCGGCGCCCTGGGCGGCCTTCTTCCAGCCGCGGGCCAGGAGCTGACCGTCGATGGAATCGACGATCCGCTTGTCGGTGAGCTGGTTGCCGGAATCGGGCATGTGGGCCCATGAATAGGTCGTGTACTTGGTGAAATCGACGTCCTTGTCGAAGTCCGTGTTGACATCGATCGCCAGCGCCAGAGACGCGGCCATTGACAGAGTCACAACGCCGGAAACGATTTGTCCGAGTCGCATGGCGCCCTCCTTCTTGGGAATGCCCAAGGTCGCGATTCTAGCCTACTTGCCCTTGCGCAATTCGAGGAGGACCATTTTCGCGATGGTCTTGAGGGTCTCGAAGACTCCGGTGCCCTTGCTGGCGATCGCCTCGAAGATCGGCTCGCCCTTGAAGTGCAGCGACTTCTTCATGTCCGCGAGCGGCATGGCGGTGGGGAGATCGCGCTTGTTGAACTGCAGGACGTACGGCATGGTGTGCAGGTCGTACCCCTGCTCCTTGAGATTGAGCTCGAGATTCCGCAGCGACTCGAGATTGGCCTCCTGGCGGGGCGCCTGGGAGTCGGCCACGAACACGACGCCGTCCACGCCCTTGAGGATCAGCTTGCGCGACGCGTCGTAGAACACCTGGCCGGGCACCGTGTAAAGGTGGAAGCGGGTGCGGAAACCGCGGATCTCCCCCAGGTCGAGCGGCAGGAAATCGAAGAACAGGGTGCGATCGGTTTCGGTGGCGAGGGAGATCAGCTTGCCCTTTGAGGTCGGGTTGGTCTTTTCGTAGACGAACTTGATGTTGGTCGTCTTGCCGCCGAGGCCCGGCCCGTAGTAGACGAGCTTGCAGTTGATCTCGCGCGCCGCGTAGTTGATGAAGGTCATGACCGGGTCCGCTGCTCCTTCCCGCCTCTAAGCTAATCGCTGAACAGCCGGTCGATGTCCTCGTCGGTGATCTCGGCGAAAGCGCCGCCACCGGCGGCCTTCTTGTTGGGCATGGCCGACTTGCGCCAGACCTCGTCGAGAATCGTCTTGAGATCGACGGCGCCGCGCTTGACCCGCAGCCGCACCAGGCCGAGAGACGACCGCTCGTCGAAGATGACCACCAGGATCACCTTGCCGCCGACCACCGAGATATGGAGGTTGTCGCGCTCCCCCTCGTGGAAAAGGATCGAAAACTCCTTCTCTCCGATGAGGCGCGCCAGGGAGTCGGTCGCCGCCACGTTGCCGGCGGCGAGCGACGCGAGCGCCGTGGTGTCGAGCGCTTCGATCTCTCCGTGGGCCGCGAGCTGCTGGCCGTTCTTGTCCACCAGGAAGACCATCTTCGCGTTGCAGTCGCCGCGCAGGCGGGAGATCACATCGCGGATGCGTTCGTACTCCTCCGGGTGCAGGACCATCTCAACGCCGGACATCAGAAGGAACCCTCCCTCGGGGCCCTGCGGGGGCCCGTCGCGGTCCGGATGAGGGGCGATCCGGGCCGGCTGAGAATATGGGTGTGAGAACGGGAAAGATCAATTGCCGGCCTCCCCGGCCTGCCGCCGGCGGCGAAACTCCTCGAGCGGAACGAAGGAAAAGCCGCACGGCGCATCGGGGGAAACGATGTCCCGGTCCTTGAGGTCGCGCTCGTCGATCGGGAACAGCCGGCAGGAGAGCGGCTTGATCTCGTGAATGCTGCAGCGCACCGGATTCGATTTCGTATCGAGCAGGGGGCAGGTGTACATCAGGTGGCAGCAGGCCCCCGTGCGATCGCACTGTCCGACGCGGCGCGCCAGGCTTTCCTTCACGTAGCCGGGGCGCAGGATTCCAAGGTAGAGCCGGCGGAGCTTGCCGCGGCCGAGGATGAGGCGCTCGCGCAACGTGAACGAAGTCCTGAGGCCCACGCCCTAGGAGCCTGTCCGAGTATTGGCATGGGTCGCGTTCGCCGCGCCGCGGGGCCGGATGCGAGGCGCCGCGACGACGGCGATGCGGTGCATCTCCGAGG
>JAYUCR010000019.1:0-16424 GCA_043740165.1 Acidobacteriota bacterium
CATGCCGTAGGAGCCGACCTGGCAGAGGCCGACGCCGTGGCCCCAGCCTTTGCCGCTGAAGATGAAACTGTCGACTTCGCCGTTCATGGTGAAGGTGCGATCGACAGTGAACAGGTTTTCGCGGATGCCGAAAGCGGTGCGGATGCGGAAGCCGCGCAGGACGAACTCGCCGCGGCTGCCCGTGAGGCGCACCTCCACGACGCGGCCGCTGACGCCGCGCCGGGTCGGAGCGATGTCGATCAGCTTGCCGATGTCGACCCGCTGCCGCACCAGGGCCTCGAGCTCGGCGCGCGTCCGCCGCTCCTCCCAGCGGTAGAGCGACGAGTAGCGGTCGTCGGAGACGCCGCGGCTGTTGGCGATCAGGCGGAGATAGTTGATCGCCCCGTCCGGCGAGAGGTGGAACAGGACCCGATCCCCCAGGGTCAGCGGGATGCTCTTCGAGGGGTACGAGACGTCGCGGAACGATCGGAACAGCGACGGGTCGGCGGACACCGGCAGCGTCCGGGCGTCGCCCTTGGTCTCCAGGATCACCTTGCCTCCGTCGCTGCCGCGGTAGGTCGCCGGCACGACGCCGAGTCCTGCGTAGTAATCGAGGACGCGATACAGCGTGCGGAGAATGAGCCCGCGCGACGGGGCGAGATGCGGGCGCAGGGTGTTGTCGGGGAACGGCTGGAGAATCCCTTCCAGGACCAGGACCGCGTAAGGGCGGCGCGCCTCCTCCGGCACGTCGTCCCGGTCGCGGAAGGCGAGCAGGTACGGCAGGTCGCGGTCGTCGAGCGACAGGCGCATCTTCTCCTGCCAGCCGAGCGAGCGGGCCAGGTACGACGCGAAGGAGCTCATCACGAGCTTGTCGTCGTCCAGCCCCTTGTCGTCGGGCCTCTTCCCCACCTGTCCCAGGGCGAAGGTGGTCCAGCGCTCGGCGTCGACCGGGCGGCACGGCTGCGCCAGCCAGTTGCGATCGAGCGCCTCCTCCCCCACGATGCCGTGCAGGCGCAGCATCTGGATCTCCTCGTTGATCCGGGTGCCGTCCTCGAGCACCACCGGATCGACCCAGCCGCTGCCGCTGAGGGTACGGACCTCGGCCTCGGCCTCCGGATAGCAGGGCACCCCTTTCAGGTACGGCCCCTTCTCCTCCGGGAAGATCAGGCTGCCGTCCTCGGTGTGGCCGCCACAAGTTGATGTGTACAGCGCGTTGATCGGCTTGTTGTCGTAGGTGAGGATGAGACCGCGGGTCTCGGCCACCGCCTGGTCGCTGAGCGGGTGCTCCGTCCCGACGCCCTTGTAGACCTGGCACTGCGCCGAGTCGCAGATGTCGTAGCCGTTCTCGGAGAACTGGCCCATGTTGGCCACGATGTAGGTCCGCGCCGCCACCGCCTGCGCTTTGAGCGCCTCGAGCTCGGGGTAGACACCGGGCCCCATCTCGTTCGGAACCACCCCCCTGAGGTATTCCTCCATGCCGAGCGTGTTGATGATCCGCAGGCGCCCGGCGCGATCGACCCTGACCTCAAAGGTGCCGCGGTAGGAGTCCCCCTCGATGCGCAGCACCGCTCCGGCGCGCGCCGGCGCCACCAGGACGCGGTCGTTGCCGGTCAGGAAGTCGTTCCAGCGGTCGTCGACCAGGCGGACGCGCCGCCGCCCCATCGCCTCGGTCTCCTCCTCGGTGATCCAGAGCTCGCGGTACCCCTCGTCCGACAGCCGCTGCGACAGCGCCTGCGCCTCGTCGCGCGAGCGATACTCCCCGGCGCGCACGCGCCAGGAGCGCCGATCCGGGTTGAACGCGACCACCACCTTCTCGGCCGGCAGCAGGGTCTCCAGCGCCGTCTTCTTCTCGTTGGCCTGCGCCTCGGTCGAGTACGATCCGACCTGCACGCGGTAGATGGTGGTCGGGCCGTGGCCCGACGCCTCGGCGACGAAGGAGACGCCGGGGTCGAACACCTTGCGCCAGATGAGGCTGCGCTTGAGCGGATCGCGCACCAGCACGCCACCGTCGGCGGTGATCCGCACCCGCACCGGATCGGTCGTGAGGCCGATCCGCACCGTCGACCCGGCGTCGGCGGGCTGGGCCGGCACGGCGACCGGTTTCGCGGCGGCACCCGCGAGCAGCAGCGCCGCGAGCGCCAGGGAGACTCGCTTCATCGTCGCCTCCCGGCGCGCGGCGCCGCTATGGCGGGAGTGGGCCCGGTGAGCCGCAGGAATTCGGCGCGCAGCGCCGGCCGGCGCCGGAACGATCCGGTGAACGAGGTGGTCACGACGCGCGTGCCGGTGGCGCGCGCCCCGCGCAGCGTCATGCACAGGTGCTGCGCCTCCATCCGGCAGGCGACGCCGGCGGGAGACAACGCCGCCTCGAGCGCCGCGGTCACCTGACCCGTCAGCCGCTCCTGAAGCTGCAGGCGCCGCGCCAGCGCGTCGACCAGCCGCGCCACCTTCGACAGGCCGACGATCCGATCGCCCGGCAGGTAGGCGACGTGCGCGGTGCCGTGGAACGGCAGGAGATGGTGCACGCAGATCGACACGAACGGGATGTCGCGGACCACCACCATGCCGTGATCGCGCGCGGCGAACCCCGCTCCGAGGATTGTCTCCGGATCGGCCTGGTACCCCGACAGAATCTCCTCCGACCAGGCCGCCGCGAACCGCTCCGGGGTGCGCCGCATGTCGCGTCGCAGGTCCTTCTCGCCGATGGCTCCCAGCAGGAGGCGCGCCGCCCGCAGGAGACGTTGGCGATCCGGACCGCGTGTGCGGCGCGTGCGGCGGTTCATTTCGGCTGGTTCTTCTCGTAGGAATCGCGGGTGGCCTTGTCGAGGGCGCTTCCCTCGGTCGGCGTGCAGGCGCAGTGCCCCTTCTTGTCGACGGCGACGTGGCCGCTCTCCTTGTGGCATTTGCCGTCGCAGTGGCCGCAGATATGGTCGGTGCAGACCACCCGGATGATGCGCGGCGGCGCTTCGGCCGGGGCCGCGGGAGCGGCTGCGGCCGGCAGCGGCGGCGCGACCGGGGGCGTCTCGGGCTGGGCCGGAGCGTTCGGATCCTGGTCCGGCGGGGCGCCGGCGCTCCTCTCGCTGCCCAGGGCGAGGACCGAGAGCATCAGGAGCGCGCTCCCGCCGATCGCCAGAAGAAACCGATGACCATCCCGTCGATCGCGCATCAGGCACCTCCGTTCAAGCGTCATACTTGAGCCCGGTTCCGGTGTTGAACAGGACGACGATATCGCGCGGCAGGACGGCGCCGGACTTCCGCAGCCGCCGCAACGCCGCAAGGCTGGCGCCCCCTTCCGGGCAGGCGTCGATCCCCTCGAGCGCCGCGAGGCGGCGGGCGTCGGCCACGAGCGCGTCGTCGTCCACCGCGATCGCCTGCCCGCCGCTTTTCCGGATCGCCCGCAGCATCAGGAAATCCCCCAGGCTCCCCGGCACGCGCAGGCCGGAAGCGACGGTGCGCGGATCCTTCCACGGCTCCGCCGCGTCGCGGCCTTCCTGAAAGGCGCGCGCGATCGGCGCGCATCCCGTGGACTGGACGCTGACCATGCGCGGCCGCTCCTGGCCTATCCAGCCGAGCGACTCCATCTCGTCGAACGCCTTCCACATCCCGATGAGGCCGGTGCCGCCGCCGGTGGGGTAGATGATGACGTCCGGCAGGTGCCCGTCGAGCTGCTCGAAGAGCTCGTACCCCATCGTCTTTTTCCCTTCCACCCGGAACGGCTCGCGCAGGGTCGACATGTCGAACCAGCCGTTCTCCGCGGCGGGCCCGAGCGTTTCGCGCATGACACGTCCGGCGTCGGCGATGGAACCGGGGACCAGCGTGACGGTGGCCGCCAGGCGGCGGGCTTCGGCGATGAACGGCCTGGGTGTCGTGTCGGGAAGGAACAGTCGGACCTCGAGGCCGGCGCGCGCGCCGTAGGCGGCCAGGGCGCTGCCGGCGTTCCCCGCCGAAGGGGCCGCCACCACGCGCACCCCCTGCGCCGCCACCACCGACACCGCCACCGTCATGCCGCGCGCCTTGAACGATCCGGTCGGGTTCTGCGCCTCATCCTTCACGAACAGATTTTCCATGCCGAGCTCGGCGCCGGTGCGGGCCGCGCGCAGGAGCGGCGTGAACCCTTCCCCCAGGGTGACCGGCGGCACGTCGGGGAGCATCTCGGCGTATCGCCACAGGGACTCGGGACGGGAGGCGAAGAGATGGCGCGCCCCTCCCACGCCGCGCGCCCGCGAATCGATCGCGTCGAAGCGATACCGCGCCAGGAGCGGCGCGCCGCACGGACAGAGTGTTGCGGGAGAAGGACCGAACGGGCGGCCGGCGCCGCAGCGGGCGCACTCCAGGGCCGCGATCCGCCCGGGGCTCAAGTCAGCGAACCTGCCGCAGTCGGTCGACGAACAGCTCCGGCTTCTCGAACCCGGTGAGGCGGAGGTCTTTCCGATCGACGCCCTGCGCATCGATGAACACCACCGTCGGCACGCCGTACACCTCGTACCGGTCGCGCAGGTCGAGCACCTGGGGCGACTCTTCGTTCGTCAGGTCGGCCTTGAAGATCGCGAAGCGGGCGATCGCGTCCAGCACGGCGGGGTCGCTGTAGGTGTGGCGATCGAGCTCTCGGCACGGGGCGCACCAGACGGCGAAGAAATCGATCAGGATCGGCCGGTGCTCCGCGCGGGCGGCATCGAGCGCTCCCTGCGAGTAGGTCTGCCAGTGCGCCTCTTCACGCGCCCGCACCAGGGGGAGCGCCAGCCAGGCGCCGCACACCACCGCGAGGACGCCGATGCCGATCCGGATTGGCACGAAGAGCGGCCCTTTCATGCGGGTTTTCTCCAGCCAGCCGAGGTAGAGGCCGGCGGCGACCGCGAAAAACAGTGCGGCATACCCGAGCATCTTGTCGGACAGAAACGGCTGCAGGAAATAAAGCGCCACGGCCAGGAGACCGACCCCCATCACCTTCTTGGCGTAGATCAGCCAAACCCCCGATCGCGGCAGGTTGGAGAGCATGCCGGAGAAGGTGCCGAGCACGAGGAACGGCAGCCCCATCCCGAGCGCCAGCACGAAGAAGAGCCAGAAGCCGAGAATCGGATTGCGCGACGCCCCGACGAAGGCCAGGAGCGTCACGATGAACGGCCCGATGCAGGGGGCCGCCACGAGTCCCAGCGTCAACCCCATCACGAAGGCGCCAATCGCCCCGCTGCGCCCGGTGCCGAGTTGCGTCAGGGCACCCGGCAGCCGCAGCTCGTAAACGCCGAACATCCAGAGTGCCATCGCGATGAACAGGAGCACCATGAAGCCGACGACGAACGGACTCTGCAGCGTCGCGCCGAAGAGTCCTCCCGACAGCCCCGCGACCACCCCGAGCACCGAATAGGTCAGGGCCATGCCGAGGACGTAGAGCGCCGGCAGGGCGACGCGCCGCCCGAAACGGGCGTCGGCCGCCTGGTTGCTGAAGAAACCGATGGTGACCGGGATCATCGGATAAACGCACGGCGTGAGGGTCAGCGCCAGCCCGCCGAGGAAGACGACACCGATGACGAACAGCAGCCCGCGCTCGCGCAGCAGCACCGAGAGCTGATCCTGCCCTTCGACCCGACCTTCAGCCCCCTTTCCGGTCAGCGGGGCCGTCGACGCCGCGCCTGTTTCGGCGCGCGGGGCTTCGGCCACCGGCTCCCCCGCCACGGCGATCGGCAGCCGGAATTCCACCGTTTCCGGCGGCAGGCAGGCTTTGTTGCTGCACGCCTGGTAGGTCAGGCGCGCGACCGTCGTGAGCGCGCCGGCCGGTGTCGAAGCCGGCAGCTGCAGCCGCGCGACGATGAGGACATCGTTTTCATAAACCGAGAGCTGATCGTCGGCGAACTCCAGCCGTACCAGGTGCCCCTCCGGATAGTCGACCCCCGCCAGCACCGCCACTCCCAACTCGGTGAACTTCAGGCTCGTCGGGATCAGGTATTCGAGGGTCGGCGTCGAGGAGTTGATGTGCCAGCCGGACTTGATCGTCAAGTGCAGGCTCAGCGGGAGGAGACTCCCGGGCCGGAAGGTTCCCTCCGGAAGGGAAATCCCGGACTCCACCACCCGTTCCTTGTTGGCGCGGCCGACGACCGCCCCTGGGATGATCGGCGCATTCCGGCTCCCGCCGGTCGCCTCGGGCCTGGGTGGCGCGGTGTCGGACACCGCCGCGGCGACAACGGCCGTGGCTGCCGCCGGAGTGACCGCCGGGGCCGGGACGGCATTCGCGGTCAGGACGGTGTCGCGGGCCAGGATCATGTACGCATGCGAAACCGGATCGGCCTCCACCCAGGGCCGCGCCCGGTCGATGATGAGAGTGGCTTTCTGCCGATCGCCCATGTCGCCGGTGAGCAGCGCCAGGCGGGCCAGGTTTTCCGCCATCAGGGCGTTGCCGGACGGCAGGGCTCCGTCTCCGGGGGAGAACGGGAGCAGAGCGTTGACGAAGCCGCCCGCGTTCCGGTCTTCGAATCGTGCCGCGTCGCGCTGCACCGCGATCGCCCCCTTGAGCCAGCGGGGATCGGGATCGGTGGCGAAGAGATCGAGCAGACCGCGCGTCAGGCAGGCGGCGTCTTCCGGGAATCCCGGGCCTCCCGCACGTCCCTGACGCCAGGACACGAGGATCCTTCCGTCCGGATCGCGCAGCTTGTCGAGCGCGAACTGCGCCGCGCGCCGCGCCTCGTCGCGGTAGGCGACGTCGCCGGTGGCGCGATGCGCGACCGCCAGCGCCGAGATCATCAGCCCGTTCCATGCGGTCAGCACCTTGTCGTCGGTGCGCGGCCGGGTCCGGCGCGCTCGGGCCGCGAGCAGCTTCACCTTCGCCGACGCCAGGCGCTTGCGCCACGCGTCGGGGGTCATCTGATGCCGTTTGGAGAATGCGGCATCGTCCTGCACGACGCGCAGGACGGCGCTTCCTCCGCCCGAGGCGGCGGTCGGAACGCCGTAGTAGTCGCCGAGCAGCAGAGCGTCGTCCGGCCCCAGGGCGGCGCGCAGGTCGGCGGCGGACCAGAGATAGAACTGCCCCTCTTCTCCGTCGCTGTCGGCGTCGAGGGAGGCGCGGAATCCGCCGCCGGGGTCGGTCATCTCGCGGGAGACCCAGGCGAGGGTGTCGACCGCCACCTGGCGCAGATCGTCCCCGCCCTCCGCCTTCCAGGCCATCAGGTAGAGCGGCACGAGGAGCGCGTTGTCGTACAGCATCTTCTCGAAATGCGGGATGCGCCATGCGGCGTCGGTGGCGTAGCGGTGGAACCCGCCCCCCACCTGGTCGTACACCCCGCCGCGCGCCATCGTGCGCAGGGTCTTCGCCACCATGTCGAGGGCCGCCGCGTCGTGGTTGTCCTGGTAGGCGCGCAGGAGAAGCGCCATCGATCCGTGCGGAGGAAATTTCGGCGCGCGGCCGAAGCCGCCGTTTTGTCGATCGAACGATCTCCTGAGCGCCGCCACCGCCGCCGGGAGCGGATCGCGCGATGCCCCGGCGGCCGCAGCAGAGGTCGCGGCCGGGACGGCCCGCAGCGCCTGCATCCCCTGGCGGACCGAATCGGCCGCCGCCAGAACATCGGGCCGGCGGTTCTTCCAGGAATCGGCCACCGAGAGCAGCAGGGCGCGGAAGCGATCCTTCGGGAAGTAGGTTCCTCCCAGGAACGGCTTCAGGTCGGGGGTCAGGAAGACCGACATCGGCCAGCCGCCACCACCGCTGGAGATCAGCACCGCGTCCATGTACAGGTCGTCGAGATCGGGGCGCTCCTCCCGATCCACCTTGATCGACACGAAATGCTCATTGAGGATCGCTGCGATCCCGTCATCCGAGAAGGCTTCCCTCTCCATGACGTGGCACCAGTGGCAGGCGGAGTATCCGATCGAGAGGAAGATTGGACGATCCTCCCGGCGCGCGCGCTGCAGCGCCTCCTCCCCCCAGGGGTACCAGTCGACCGGGTTGTCGGCGTGCTGGAGCAGATACGGGCTGCTCTGGCCGGCGAGGTGATTGGCGCGCGGCGTCGCGGCCAGGGCGGCACGGCCGCCGATTCCGAAAGCGAGGACGAGCGCCGCGGGGACGAGCACCGCGGGGGCGAACGCGGCGAGCGCGAGCGGCATCGAAGCCCGGCGGCGAAATGGAAGCGCGGGGTTGGTCGTCATGGGCCGGGTATTGTACCGTACGCCGCGCGGATGACCCGGCCGATGCCGGCCCGGGCAGCATCCGCGGAGCCGGAGGAACGATGGCGCGGAATCGGACTGCATCACTGTTGCCGTGGATCGCGGCCTGCTCGATCGGCCTGGCCGCCCCGTCGTCCCCCGCGCCGCCGCCCGCGGCGGCCGCCGATCTCTTCCGGCGCCTGGCCGGTGTCTGGGACGCGACGCTGCAGATGGCGAGCGACGGCGACGCGCCGCCGCAGATCCTCAACGGCACCGACGTGTCGACCGTGGGCGGCGACGGGCTCTGGCTGGTGAGCGATTTTCGCAGCCAGCTCGAGGGGCAGGCCTTCCAGGGCCACGGCATCCTGACCTGGGACGCCGCGGAGGGTCACTTCCACCGAATCTGGGCCGACGCCTCCTCGCCCGCCTTCTGGGCTTCGGAAGGCACTTTCGACGCGGCGACCAGCTCCCTGACGATGTGGATCGATTCCGTCGACTCCCTGGGCCATCCAGTGCGCTGGCGCGAGGTGATGGCCTGGAAAGACGCCGACACGCGCACCTTCACGATGTACCTGCCGGGACCGGAGACCACCGAGGCGGCCGGGATGACCATCGTCTACCACCGCCGCAAGGACGGGTCGACGCCGCGAACCTCGATCGCCGGGCCCGCCGCCGCCCCCCCCGACCCCGAGCATGGGTTGGTGGCGCGCAGCGCCGGCACCTGGAAGACGACCATCGAGGATCGGTCGGGACCGAAGGGTTCGACCGAGATCATCAAGGGGACCGAGACCGACACGGTCGGCTGCGGCGGCCTGTTCCTGCTCACCGATCTGGCGGGGACGATGGGCGACACGCCCTACTCGGCCCACGGTCTCTTCGGCTATGACCCGGGATCGAAGTCGTACCAGAGCGCCTGGATCGACACCCGCGAGCGGCGGCTGTCGGTCGCCCGGGGCACTTACGATCCGGCGGGCGATACGCTCACCTTCCGCCCGCCTCTCCCCGCCGGAGCGGGCGGCGCCGCGGCCTGGCGCGAGGTGCTGCTCTGGAAGGGAACCGATCAGCGCACCCGGACGCTTTACCGCACCGGTCCCGACGGGGCCGAGGTCGCCCGCAGGACGACGCATTACAAGCGCGCCCGGTGAACGACCCGCGACGATTCAGGCCGGCCGCGGACGCAACTCGAGGGCGCCGAGATGCAGGAGCTCCTCGTCGCGACAGATCCGATAGAGTGACAGCAGCTCGTCCACCGGTCCCTCAATCCATCCCCGTCCGCGCAGCTCATAGGGGTGGGCCGGCGCGTAGAGATCGACCGGTTTCGCCGCGAGATCCCGCGATTCGCTCCATCGCGTGTCGGAGCTCTGGCGCAGGCCGCCTTTCGGTTCCAGAAGGGATCGCAGGCGGGCCGCGTGTTCCGGGCTCGCGACCGTCAGCGCGAAGGTGAAGCGCGCCTCGACCTGCCGTTCGCTCTTCAGAGTGATGGGAGACGGGAGGTGAGCCGCCTTCCGCAGGGCGCTCCTCACGTCTTCCAGGAGCGGATCGGGAACCAGCAGGTGCAGGGTTTCCTTGCCATGCGACAACAGATCACCCAGCCGCTCGCGCATCGGCGCGCAGTCGAACCCCTCCGCTTCGGCGTCGAGCAAGTCCGCCGCGGCGGCGCGATCGCCCAGGCATCCGAGCACGAATCCGAGCGCGACACCGCGCGGCCCTTCGATCACCAGCTCCGAGTAGTGCGGCATCGTCGACGCCTCAGAAAAGGAACAGGCTCATCAGGACGAACAGCGGCAGCAGGATCGGGCCCGACCAGCGTAGCACGTAGCCGAAGAACGACGGCATGCCGACGCCGGCCTCCTCGGCGATCGCCTTGACCATCATGTTGGGCGCGTTGCCGATGTAGGTGTTGGCGCCCATGAAGACGGCCCCCGCGGCGACGGCCTCGAGGTGGAGGCGATACTCGGTCGTCAACCGGAGCACCGACGTCGCCTCCGGGAGTCCGGCGTAGAACCGGCCGAGCAGCGAGTTGAGAAAGGTCATGTAGGCCGGGGCGTTGTCGAGAAACGACGACAGCCCTCCCGTGACCCAGAAGAGCTGCCACGGCTCGCGCACCCCGCGCACCAGCGCCGCCGCCGGTCCGGCCTCGCCCACCTTGAGGATCAGGACCGCCGGGATGATGGTCGCGAAGATCGCCGCGAACAGGATCGCCACCTCGCGCATCGGCCCCCAGGAAAAGTCGTTGGCGATCCGAAGGCGGCGCGGCGTCACCGCCAGCGACAACGCGCCGAGCGCGACGATCGCCGCATTGCGCGCCAGGCTCTCGATGCTCTCGTCGATGCCGAGGATCCGCACCGCCCCGGGATGCCAGGTGCCCGACAACAGGACGGCGCCGAGAATGCCGAGGAGGATCGGCCCGTTGATCCCTCCTTCCAGCCGCACCGGTCCGGGCGCCGCCTGCGGCGCGTCGGGAGACGTTCCGGTCGCCGATTCGATCCGGTCGTAGCGCCGATCCATGAAATAGAAGAGGACCAGCAGGACGGCCGTGGCCAGCAGCAAATGAGGCCAGAGATGCAGCGTCCAGAAAAACGGCACGCCATGCAGGAAGCCGAGAAAGAGGGGCGGGTCGCCCAGGGGAGTGAGGGCCCCGCCGATGTTCGAGACGAGAAAGATGAAGAACACCATCACGTGGGCCCGGTGCTTCCTGCCGGCATTCGCTCTCAGAAGGGGCCGGATCAGGAGCATCGAGGCGCCCGTGGTCCCGGCCAGCGACGCGAGGCCGGTGCCGAGCAGCAGGATCCCGGTGTTGCGCGCCGGTGTCGCGCGCAGCGATCCCCCGATGACGACGCCGCCGGCCACCGTGTACAACCCCCAGAGCAGGATGACGAAGGGCAGGTAGTCGGTCAGGGCGGTGTGCAGGAGGGCGTGCCATGCCGCCTCTCCGTGGCTCACGACGAACGGCAGCGCGAAGACCAGCGCCCAGAAGGCGGCGATCTTCGGATAGTGGCGGTGCCAGAAGTGGGGCGCCACGAGCGGCATGAAGGCGATCGAGAGCAGGATGCCGGCGAACGGCACCATCGACCAGAGCGGGAGCGTGGCGCCGATCGCCTCAGGTTCCGGCATGCGGCGCATCGTAAGCGCCCTGCTCCCGGCCGGTCAACCGGAGAGTCGCCCCCTGGGAGCCCGTCCGAGAGTAAACTCGGTGCCGATGCGACGCTTCGACATGCCCTCCCTCCTCCTCGCCCCGGCGGCGATCCTCGCGGGGATCGGCTCGGCCGCGGCGATCGACCACGATCTCGGCCGCGCGCTGCGCGATCTATACGAGGGGCATACCCTGAGGCTGCGCCTCGATCTGCGATCGGCGGCGCACGCGGTGGAGCCGAACGTCCTGGGGCTCGAGGGGATCGGCTACGGCCGGGAGAGCTCGCCGGTCCTGTTCAACCGGCTCGAGACGGTCTACGTGGAGCGGGTCACGAGCGAAGGGGGATCCCGCGTCGGGCTCACGGTCTACCGCAGCGAGGAGGAGATGCGCCGCCTGCGCAGCAGCGCCATTCCTCCCCCCATCATGGGGATTCCGGGGGCGATGCAGCCGCAGGCCCTTTTCGCGCGTGATGGCAGCACCTCGGTCATTCTCGAGCTGCGGGCCGGAAAGAAGGACGCCGTGGCGCAGCGTGAGGAGATCGACACGCTTCTGCGGCGGCTGTTCTACATCGATGCGGAGCCGACCCGGCAGGAGATCGAGCAGTTCATCGTCGAGCACCGGACGATGCCGGTGGGCCGTCTGGCGGCGACGACCGGACTCTCCGCCGAGGAGGTGCGCAGCGTGCTCGAGGGCGCGACGCCCTAGGCCGGGAGGCTACGGAAGCCAGGCGTAGCCGATCTTGAAGAAGAAGCCGCGCTCGTTGACCGTCACATCGACGCCCCCCTCGTTCGAGCGAGTGTCGGAATAGCCGATGTAGGCGAGGGTCTGCGGGTTGACCTTGTACGAGAAGAGAAACTGCGTCAGCAGGTCGCGCGACTCCGGCTCGGTGGCGGGATCGATGTAGAGGTCGACCTGGCGGTTGACCGCGGTGCGCTGCACGATGGCGCGCGCGAAGGCGCGCACCGTGAACTGATAGACCAGCCGCGCCTGGGTCAGGTTGGCGCGGTACAAGGTGCCACCGTCGACGTTCAGCCGCTCGTAGGTGTGATCGACCTGGAGGTGGACGTGGCGTCCGAAGTCCCAGGTGATCCCCGGAACGATGTGAAACAGGCGGCCCTTCCCACCGTTGTCGTGGTCGACCGCGTCGCCGAAGTTCCCCTGCACCGACGAGGTGAAGCTCCCGGTCCAGCGGGCGTTGAAGAAGAGCTCTTCCTTGTCCTGCCCGTCGTAGGTCACGCCGTCGAAGAATTCGCTGCCGCGGCTGTAGCGCGCGAACAGGAACGTCTGGCGCGGCATCCTCAGGACGATGTGCGGACCGAAGTCGGTGTCGGTCACGAAGCCGCTCTCGTCGGTGGCGCGCGAGCCGCCGGCGCCGGCGAGGATGCGGTTGAAGAAGGCGCCCTGGTCGCCGAACCAGACCTTCTCCGCCCCCGCCTCGTCGCGCTTGACGTCGACGCGCGGCACGAAACCGGTGTCGGCCCGGAATCCCCGGGCGAGGTCGCGGTGCCCCGCCCAGGCGTTGAAGCCGCGCGACAGGTGGTCGTAGCGCAGATCGAGGCCGTCGCCGGAGAATTGACCGGTCGGCTGGTCGTTGTCGGCGGCGAACGCGTCGGGGTAACGTGTGCTGGTGCGCAGGTACTGGAACCGGATCGTGTCCGCATCGGTCAGACGCCAGAGACCGTCGGCGCCATACAGGCGATTGGAGTACCCCTCCCCCTCCCGGCCGGCGTAGAGGAGGCCCAGCGTCGATCCCTTCCCGACGTCGGCGCGGTAGCGCGCCACCGCAGGGCGGTTCGCCTGCTCGATCGTCTCGAGGTCGCTCGACTGGTTCGAGGGGAGCAGGAGGGTCGTCACCTGGTCCTGTCCGTAGGCCACGCCGACGGCGCTGGTCCCCATCTTGCCCGACAGCTTGATCCCCCACGACGGATCGACCACCGTGCGCGTGTAAATGGCGGCGATCGGCGTGGAGAAGAAGTCGGCCGACTCCAGGAAGAAGGGACGCTTCTCCGGGTAGAAGAGCGCGAAGCGGTTGTTCTCGGTCAGCTGCGCCACGTCGGCCTCGACCTGGGAGAAGTCGGGGTTGACGGTGCCGTTCAGGATCAGGTTCGGCGTCATCGCGAAGCGCGCCGTGAGCCCCAGCTCCGGGTTGATCGATCCGGTCTCGAGCGGGCCGGTCGGGATGTCGTTGCGCACGTCGTCGCGCCTGGCGGTCAGCGTCGGATCGAGCTCGATCCGTCCCCCAGGAACGATCCCCTCGAAGCCGGTGATCTTTCCCGCCTGGCAGAGGAAGCAGGAGCGGTTGCGGTCGAACCTCTGGGACATGATCTGGTGGCGATCGCTGCGCGGGTAGGCGCGGAACGCCAGGAAGCCCCAGGTCTGCGGCCCGGTCTTCTGCGGGAAGCGCAGCGAGGAGAACGGGATCGCCATCTCGACCTGGTAGCCATCGTCGACGATCCGGCCGGCGGAGTCCCAGATGGCGTCCCAGCTCGGATCCTCCGGCTGGTCGACGCCCCCCACGTCGTTGCGCAGGCCGTCCGTCTGCACCCCCAGCGGGTTGACGAACAGCTCGATCCCCCGACGCTCGTCGTTGAAGGTGTCGAGGAAGATGCCGACCATGTCGTCGCGGCTCGAGGCATCGCGGTCCGACAGGTTCGCCCGGATCGCCCGCGGATTCGGGTCGTGGGCCCGGAACGCCACGTAGAGCCGCGCGTCGTCGTAGGTGACGAGGCATTCGGTGCGCACGGGGGGTGTGATGTTCTCCCCCGGCTGGATCTCGAAGGGCAGCGGGACGCTGACGGCGGTGCTCCAGATCGGCTCGTCGAGGATGCCATCGACCCGCACCGTCCCCGACCCCCGCGGGATGACCAGCGGACCGGCCGGCTCGGCCGCGGCGGCAGGCGTGGGCGGCGGGGCAGGTGCCTGAGCGACCGGCTCCGGTGGCACAGGCTCCGGCGGATCCGACGCCCGCGCGGCGCGCGGCGACGTCGCCAGGAACGACGCAATGATCAGGGCGACGAGGACGAAGGGGCGGCGCACCACGATCTCCGGGATGTCGAACGCAGCCGGGGGGCTTCCGGTTGCCTCGGGTGAAGACTATCGGAACTGGATGCGCACGAAGTGGCGCTTGCCGACTTTGAGCAGGTGGGAGGCGGCGGCCTTCGCCGGCAGGGAGAAGGCAGGATCGGAAAGCCGTTCTCCGTCGATCGACACCCCTCCCTGCTGGATCAGCCGCCGCGCATCGCCGTTCGATTTCGCCAGGCCGACCTGCACCAGGATCTTCGGCACCCAGGCCGCATCCGGCCCGGCCGGGAGGATGACCTCGCGCACCTCTTCCGGCGTCTCCTTGCGCGCGAAGATCTTCTCAAACTCGGCGGCGGCGTCGGCCGCCGCGGCCTCGCCGTGGAAATCGGCCACCAGTCGGCGCGCCAGATCGCTTTTCGCCTGCTTCGGGTGCAGATCGCCGCTCTGCACCCTCTGGCGCAGGGCGTCGATGGCCCCCGCCGCGAGGTCGGTGCACAGGAGGTAGTACCGCCACATCAGGTCGTCCGAGAGCGACATCACCTTGCCGAAGATCTCGCGCGGCGGCTCGGTGATGCCGATCGCGTTGCCGAGCGACTTGCTCATCTTTTCCACCCCGTCGGTCCCTTCGAGGAGCGGCAGGGTCAGCACGACCTGGGGCTCGAAGCCGTACTCGCGCATGAGATCGCGCCCGACCAGGAGGTTGAAGGTCTGATCGGTGCCGCCCATTTCGACGTCGGCCTCGAGGGCCACGGAGTCGTACCCCTGGGCCAGCGGGTAGAGAAACTCGTGCACGCCGATCGGCTGGTTTTCGCGGTAGCGGCGCGCGAAGTCGTCGCGCTCCAGGACGCGCGCCACGGTGTACTTCGAAGCCAGCCGGATGAACCCCGCCGCCCCGAGCTTCTCGAGCCAGCGGCTGTTGAAGGCGACGACGGTTTTCTTCGGGTGCAGGATCTTGAACACCTGCTTCTTGTAGGTGGCCGCGTTCTGCCGGATCTGCGCCGCCGTGAGCACCGGGCGCGTCTTCGATTGCCCGGTCGGGTCGCCGATCATCCCGGTGAAATCGCCGATCACGAACACCACGCGGTGCCCGAGATCCTGGAAGTGCTTCATCTTGCGGAGAATGACGGTGTGCCCGAGGTGCAGGTCGGGGGCCGAGGGGTCGAACCCGACCTTGACGGTGAGCGGCTTCCCGGTGGCGCGCGAGCGCTCCAGCTTCGCCACCAGCTCCTCGGGGCGGATGATGTCGACCGCCCCCTTGCGCAGGTACTCGAACTGCTCCTGCGCCGGCGGGAAACGCGGCTTCGCCCGGGTGGTGCGCTTCTCCGGCATGGCTCTCCCGAAATGGGAGGCTATGCTACATCAACCCCCGCTCCTTCAGGCTGACGTAGCCGCGGCGGCTGACGATGATGTGGTCGTAGAGGCTGATCCCCATCAGCTCGCCGGCGCGCGCCATGGTGCGGGTGAACTCGACGTCGTCCCGGCTCGGGTCGAGGGAGCCCGAAGGGTGGTTGTGCACCAGGATGAACGCCAGCGCCGAGTTCGCCACCGCCGGCTGCAGCACCTCGCGCGGGTGCGTGCGTGTCGTGTTGAGGGTGCCGATCGACACGGTTTCGCGCAGCAGCAGGCGGTTCTGGGCGTCCAGGTAGAGCGCCACGAGATGCTCCTTGCGCGCCGCCTTCAGATCGCGCACCAGGGTGTAGGCCTCGGCCGGGGTGCCGACGCGCGGCTCCTCTCCGGGCGGCGCCGACAGCCGGCGGCCGAGCTCGAGACAGGCGAGCATCTGGCAGGCGCGCACCCGGCCCACTCCCGGGTTCTTCGCCCAGTCCTCGAGCGACAGCGACGCCAGCCCCTGCGCGCCGTGACGCGCCACCAGATCGCCCGCGATGCTGAGCACGTTGCGCCCCTTGATCCCGCTGCCGAGCAGGACGGCGATCAGCTCAGCGTGGCTCAGGGCGCGGGGCCCGAACCGGATCATCTTTTCCCGCGGCTTGAGCAGGTTGTGCGGCATCTCCTGGAGCGGGGCCTCGCTCGCTGGAGAGACCGCGACCGGCGGCGGATCGGAGGGATAAGCAAGCATGGTCATGGCTGCGGCGGACGAGAGAGCAAGCGGCATGCCCGGAACATCGGAGAGCGCGGCGCGGGATACCGGCGCGGATGGGGGGGCGTCACA
>JAYUCR010000020.1:0-2675 GCA_043740165.1 Acidobacteriota bacterium
TCCTCGGCGCGCTTGCCGTTCTCGCGATCGGGTCCCCGCCGGCCTCGGCCGAGATCGTCGGTCTCAGCTTTCCGGTCCGCGGCATGGTCTGCCCGCTCTGCACGCGCGGCGTCGAGGAATCGATCCGGGGTCTGCGGGGGATCGGCCGGGTCAGCGCGGATCTGGCCAGCGGGCGGGTGACGATCGAGGCGGGCGGGACGCAGCCGCTGAACATCCAGGAGGTCCGCGATCGCGCCGGGCGCGCCGGGTTCCCCGTGGATGGCGAGACCGACGTGATGGCGAAAGGACGCTTCACCATCGGGGCGGAGGGGCGGATCACCTTCCGGGCGACCGGCAGCACTTACACCTGGCAGGTGCTGGAGAGCCACGAGCTGCTCTCCCTGTTCCGGTCGAACCCGGGACTGCGCGGAGAATTCCTCGTCGGGTTCCGCCTGCACGACCGCCCGCCCGGCACGCGCCCGGCGATCGCGATCACGCACTTCGAGCCGGCCGCCGCGGCCTCCGGCACCTCGACCTCCGGCACCTCGACCCGGCCGTGATCGAGGGCTCCCCGGGCCTTCTCCGCCTCCTCTTCATCGCCGTGCTGCTGGGGATGACTTCGCTTTCCGCCTGCGGCACGAAGCCTCGCCCTCAGCCTGCCGATCCGCCGGCCGTGCGCGCCGACGCCGCCGACCCCTATCTCGAGCTGGTGGCCGAGGATCCCCACGGCAGGGCGTTGCGCTTCGCCGACTTCGCCGGCACGGTGCGGGTGGTGGATCTCTGGGCTTCCTGGTGCGGGCCGTGCCGCGAGACCATTCCGGAGCTCAATGCGCTGTACGCGCGCTACCGCGCGCGCGGCCTGGTGGTGATCGGCATCTCGGTCGATGAGGATCCGGCCGCGGTGTTGGCGTTCCAGCGCGAGGTGCCGATGCGCTACCCGACCGGGCTGACCAATCCCGCCATCGCCGCGCGGCTGGGCAACCCGGAGGCGATCCCGACCACGCTGCTCATCGATCGCCGGGGCAGGCTGGTGCGCACCTTCGTCGGGTTCGTCGATACGGCGACCCTGGAGGCGGCGCTGAAGGAGCTCTTCTAGGGCACGGGCTCACCCGGGTCGACGCAAGGCGGCACGATGGCCGATATGGCGATCCGGGACACCTGCAGGAGCGGCAGGGAACAGGTCGTTGCATGCCACGACCCGCGAACGGCCACGTTCTGGTTCTCAAAGGTGGCCAGGTCGGCGGTTCTGCCCTTGGGGAAAGCCAGGTAGAAATCCTGCCCGCCCCCAGGGCAGGGGTACTTCAAGATATGCGTCGCCTCCGGGCAGGAGCGGTCAGGCAGCAGGTTTCCAAACGGGATATCCACCTTCCCGGGCTCGGCCGGGGCATTCGGCGCACCGAGAGCGATCGCAAGCGCGGCCGACACAATCAGCGGTTTCATTCTCATGGCTCCCTCCGTGTGGGTCTCTCTATACCGGCAACGACCCGGCGCGGCAACCTTAATCGGGGCCGGCTTGGTCGATGCCCGCGATCCGGGTCATGCTGCAGCCCGCACGGCGTTGAGGGCCGAGTGGCGACGCAGCAACGACCACGATAAAGTGAGCCGCCAGTTATCGCAGAGGACGATGACTGTTTCTTCGAGCGACGCATCACGCAGGGAGTCGGAGGGACGATGAAACGATCAACGCGTGCTCTAGGAACAATGGCGCTGGCGATGTTGTGGGGCTCTGGCGCGGCGGCCCAGGAACCGTCGGGCAGTTCATCCATGGCCCCGTTGTGGACCGTGCACATCGATGAGGTCCGACCGGACAAGGCGGCGGAATTCGAACGGTTGAACATCGCCGAGAACAAGGGCCTGCACGCGATCCTGCGCGAGCACGGGCAGCCGATCATTCCCGTTTACGAAATCATGATGAGCGGCGCCGTCTACATGAGCCTGCGTCCGAAGCTCTCCTTCACGGCATTCGACGCGCCGTCCACCGTTCCCGATGACGTCTCGAAACTCCTTGCAGCGGTCACCGGTCCCCTCAACGCGCCGATCCATGCCGCGCTGAAATACCACCACAGCGAAATCTGGCGCTATCACAGCACAGACTCCTACGTCCCCCTGGCGCCCGGCGATGCGCCGCCCACGCCAGGCTATATTCAACTCATCAGCGAGCGGGTCATTCCAGGCATGGAGGAGCGCTACAGCGCCCTGCTCGATTCGCTCAATGCCGCTCTCAAGAAAAGCAGCTATCCGTGGTGCGTTCTGATGTTTTCGTCTTCGTACGGCGATGGCGCGTACAAGTATCTCTGGCAGGCCGATTCGAGAGCGGCCTTCCTCAAGGCCGGGGATCGCGCCTCCGTCCTGACCGCGGCGTTCGGCAAGCAGGCGGCGCACAAGATGCTGGCCGACTGGCGGCGTTGCCTGGCCGGTTCCGAGACAGTCGACGCCACAGCTCGGCGCGACTTCGCCGACCTGCCTGAATCGGTTCCATGGTTGGGCCTCCCCTAGGAACCTGTCCGAGTATTGGCATGGGCCGCGCGCATGGGGCTTGCGCGTCCCAGGCGAGGCGCGAGGAGGAATCGATGTGGGTACACTTGATGAGGCGGAGCCACGAAGCATGGGGCCGCAATCCCCATGCGCCCTGCGGGTTCGCCGCGGCGCGGGGCCGTCTGCTTCGTTGCCGCTCCTCGGAGATGTCCCGCATCGCC
>JAYUCR010000021.1:0-2672 GCA_043740165.1 Acidobacteriota bacterium
ATCGCGCCGTCCGGCTCGAACGTCCAGGTGAACTCGGGGCGCGGCGTGCCTTTCACGATCGAGCGGTAGAACGCCAGCAGGGTCTCGTCCACGTCGGTCTTGTTCATCGAGTGATCGGCGTTGGGAACGTAGCGCAGGTGTTTCTCCCCCCGCAGGTCGTCGAAGTAGAACCGCGACGAGTCGGGGACGAAGAACTGATCGCCGGTGGCGTTGATGATCAGCTTGGGCATCGTCAGGCGGGCGCGGTACTCGTACGGATCGACGATCTCCCGCAGCCGCCGCATCTGCGGCGTGCCGAACCAGTCGGGGATCCCCATGTCGACATAAGACTGAATGGCCGGCGCCCAGAACCCGTAGGCGTCGTGATGATGCCGGAAGGAGGTCTCCACGTTCAGGACATCGATCACTATCGGGATAATCGCCACGACCCGCCTGTCGACGGCGGCCGTGGTCCAGGTGGTCCAGCCCCGCTTCGAGGCGCCGGCGACGACGAAGCGCCCGATGCGCGTGCCGCTCCCGCCCCGCTTTTCGAAGTAGGCGGAGACCGTGTCCATGGCGCGCACGGCGCTCTTGGTCATCGGCAGCCTCGGCAGCCAGACCGGGTCGCCGCCGTGCAGGAACTTGCTCCAGGCGAAGGCGATAAGTCGGTCCTCCCTGCGGGGTGCGCCGGAGTCCCCGGCGAACCGCAGCGGCTGGTTGGGGACCATCCTCAGTTCGGCCACCACACTGCCGGTGGTCGAGGCTATCCGGGCGTAGGTGGAGCGGATCTCGTCGGGCGGGCCGTCGTCGTTGTTGCCGCTCGAGATATAGAGCAGGGCGATGTCGCTCGTGATCGTCTCGGGCTCGACGATCGTCAGCCAGTGCCACCACGTCGTGCGATCGACGTCGTCGGGAGTGAGCCAGGTCTGGGAGGTCATCTTCAGCACGTGCGCGACGCACCCTTCTCCCTGCAGCTCGCGGACGGGCTCCCAGGCATAGGCCGGGTCCGGGGCGGCGACGTAGCGATCGAGGGGGGTGACATCCGCCGGGACCGCCGGCGGGTGCGGTCCGCCGGCGGCGCAGGCCGGCAGAAGCAGGGCCGCGACGAGCAGGGCCGGGGCGAGCGCCGGGCGATTCACCTTAGAAGCAGAGTCCCCTGACGATGTCGATGAGCGCGTGCGGGATCGCCGCGGCGGTCACCTTGCCGGTGCGGATGTACACGATGCCATAGGCGATGCCGGCCACCGTGGCGATTGTCACGTAGCGCCAGTCGAACAGCGGATGGTTGTTGAGGTGGCTGAATCCAAAGATCACCGATGTGACGAGAAGCGCCATCACGCGCCCCCGGGCGGTCGGGACAGCGCGCTGCAGCAGATTCTGCAGCAGCCCCCGGAAAAAGACCTCCTCCGGCAGCGCCACCATCAGGCTCTTCCCCAGGATGATCGGAATGATGAGGGCCGGGGCGGGAAGGTGCGGCTTGAACGGCACGAGGCCGGTCGCCATCCCGAACACCAGGGCGAGCGGAAGGAACCACGCGAACGCGATCAGCGCCTGCACGACGTCCGGCTTCCGCAGCCGGAAGGTGAACCCGATCCCGTCGAGCGGGCGGACCACCAGGAAGCAGAACAGGGCAAGGTTCATTCCGAGGACCTGGCTGAACGCATGCGTCGGGGACGGGATGCCGGAAGTGGCCGGCTGCCACGCGCGGGCGAGAGCGGACAGCTCGACGGGCATGTAGAGAAAGACGACGGTGAGCAGATCGTAGCGGTTCGGCCGCTCGCCCCGCTGCGCGGCGAATGTGGCGAACAGAATCGGGAAGGCGAGATAGGCCGGGATGAGCAGCGACTCCGGTATCCGCAGCCGGCCGGGGCCGAGCCCATACAGGATGTAGACCGCCAGCAGCATCGCCGGGAAGACGAGCCGGCTCTTCGCGGTGCGCTCGCGGAGCCACTCCACGTAGTGCCGCGACGTGAACAGAAGATACGACAGGAGCAGCAGGCCGAAGCTGACGACCGTGGACGACAGGTCGAACAGGCTGACCGGGATCGAGGCGAGGACCAGGAACGCCCCGAAGCTCACGATCAGCGTGAGGTAGAGCGCGTACCGAATCTCGGCCGGGGGGCGGGAGATGGAAAACTGCGGCAACGTAAGGGGCATGGTCCTCCCGGAAACAATATTGTGATGCGCGGTCGGGTTGCCGCCGACTCAAGATAGGAACATCTTGGCGAACATGCAACGACCAGCCGTCCTCCAGCGACTCGCCGTTCTCCAGCGACCAGCCGTCCTCCAACGAACAGCCGTCCTCTGGCCGCTTGTCGAGATCGTAGCGATGTCCGGGCTCCTGATCTCCTACATCTGGGGCTGGGGAGGCGCCTTCGAGGGGGCCTTCAGCCTTTGCGTCATCCTTTATTTTGTCATCGGCCTCGCCTCCCATCTTCGAGCCTGGGAGGGCCCGGCCGACCTCGGCCTCCGGATCGACAACCTTGGCGCCGCGGCCCGGGACGCCCTGCTGGCGACGATGGCGATCGGCCTCCTCCTCGCCTGCGCCGGCGGCCTCCTCGGCAGTCTCGACTTCCCGCCCCTCGCCCTCTGGCCCCGCACCCTGTTTGACGGCGTCGTCTGGGGCCTCATGCAGCAGTACGGCCTGCTGTGCATCTTCTATCGTCGATTCGGCGAGCTTCTCCCCCGGCGAC
>JAYUCR010000022.1:0-2660 GCA_043740165.1 Acidobacteriota bacterium
TCCGACTACGATCGCGAGAAGCTCCAGGAGCGCCTCGCGAAGCTGGTCGGCGGGGTGGCCATCATCAAGGTCGGTGCCGCCACCGAAACCGAGATGAAGGAGAAGAAGGCCCGCGTCGAGGACGCCATGCACGCCACCAAGGCGGCCGTCGAGGAGGGGATCGTCCCCGGCGGCGGCATCGCGTTGCTGCGCGCCATTCCGGCCCTCGAGAGGATGAAGGAGAAGAACGAGGACATCCAGACCGGCATCAATATTGTTCGCCGGGCGCTCGAGGAGCCTCTCCGTCAGATCTCCTTCAACTCCGGCTTCGAAGGCTCCATCATCGTTCAGCAGGCGAAAGAGAAGGAGAAGGTGTCGATGGGTTATGACGCCTACTCCGGCAAGTGGGTGGACATGTTCGAGGCCGGCATCATCGACCCGACCAAGGTCACCCGCAGCGCCCTGCAGAACGCCGCCAGCATCGCCGGCCTGATGCTCACGACCGAGGCGCTGGTGCACGAGCTGCCCGAGAGGGACAAGCCGGCCCAGGGCGGTGGTTCGCGCGGCATGGGCGGCGACATGTACTGATCGCCGGTCGGCCGCTTAGGGCCGACCAAGGAAGTTCCCACCGCCCCCCGGTCCCAACGGGGGGCGGTTTTTTTTGCCCGGTCGCTCCCCCGTCCCTGCCCGCTCATCGGAAAGCCTTGCCGGACATGGATTCCAGGCCAGCAGCGGGTGTTAAGATCGGGTCTTCCGAAAGGAGCCATCATGTCCCTGCGCGTCGCAGTTGCTCAGACCCTGGCCATTCTCGCCCTCACGGCCTGCCTTGGGTGCGGGAGCGGCTCGCTCAATGCTCACGTCGAGAACGGCACCGGAACCGTCCAGGTCCACCTGACCGATGCGCCGATCGACCTGTCCTCCGTCCAGAGCGTGATCGTGACCATCACGGACGTCACCCTCTACCCCCGGGACGATTCCTCCCCCATGCCCGACCCGACGCCAGGCGGCCCCATCGAGCTGATGACCCACCCCTCGACTTTCGACCTCTTGACCCTCACCGGCGGCGCAACCACGCTCCTGGCTTCGGGCGAGGTTCCGGCCGGACGATACAGCCGCATCCGCCTGGGGGTCGCCGACGCGCAGCTCACTTACAAGGATGGGACGACCACGACCCTGAAGATCGAATCAGGGAAGGTGGACGTGCCGATCGGCTTCGAGGTGGGAGTCGATGAGACGCAGCAGCTGACGCTCGATTTTGACGCCGCCGCTTCGGTCCAGGTGAATCAGACGGGCAACGGGGTCTCCATCCTGCGCCCGGTGGTCACCCCGCGCCCGTAAGCGCAGTCCCGGTCGACCTACCGTCCCGGAATACCGAGCCAGCCGCGACCGGAATAGTCGGCGAGCGTCAGCCCCACCAGGATCGCCAGCCAAAGCACCGCCGCGGCGATCACGACCCCCGTCATCCGCGGGCTGTCCTTCGCGTGCATGAAGTAGAGCACCACGAGGGTTGCCTTCAGCACCGCGATGCCGAGCGCCACGACGTTGTTCATCGGGCCGAGGTCGAGGAACGCGACGGCGGCGGTGATGGCCGTCAGGGCCAGAAGCGCCGCGAAGATGG
This sequence comes from Acidobacteriota bacterium, assembly GCA_043740165.1. GTDB lineage: Bacteria > Acidobacteriota > Polarisedimenticolia > Gp22-AA2 > Gp22-AA2 > JAYUCR01. The sequence goes on from JAYUCR010000022.1 coordinate 1,598, forward strand.
CGGCATAGGTTCGTACGGCTGTGACCTGATGCGACATGGAAGCCTCCCTTCAGTGGTGCCGCGCGATCAGGTAGAGCAGCGGGAAGAGAAAGATCCAGACGATGTCCACGAAGTGCCAGTACAGGCCGGCGCACTCGATGGGGTTGTAGTACGCGGCGGAAAATCGACCCCGGATGGAGAGCACCAGCATGACGAACAGGACGCCCAGGCCCACGATCATGTGCAGAGCGTGCAGCCCGGTCATGGCGAAATAGAGGCAGAAAAACATTTCCGAATGACCCGGCTCGGAACCCGGGAACTGAAACCCGGCACCCGGGATCAGGTGCTCGACGTACTTGTGGTGGTACTCGTACCCCTTGATTCCCAGGAACACCGATCCGAGCATCATCGTCAACACGAGAAAGACCGCGAGGGATCGGCGATTCCCGAGCTGGGCCGCGCGCACCGCCAGGGCCATCGTGAGACTGCTCCCGATCAGCACCGCGGTGTTGAAGGTTCCGAGCCCCACGTCGAGATGATGGCTGGCCGCGGCGAAGGCCGCCGGCCAGGACCAGCGGTACAGGATGTAGGCCAGGAAGAGGCCGCCGAAGAACATCACCTCGGTGACGAGAAACACCCACATGCCGAGGGAGGCCGACTCCCGCTGCTGCTCGTCGCTGTCGAAGTGGTGCGCGTGCGCGGCGGGCGGCGCCGCCGCGGGCGCGGCGGCCGCGCCATGGACCGCCGGGGAACGCGCCTCAGGCGACAACGGCGGTCTCCTCCGGTTGCGGATACTCGTACGGACCGGTGGTCACGATGGGAGGCGTCGCGAAATTGTGCGTCGGCGGCGGGGAGGAGATATCCCATTCCAGGCCGACGGCGCCCCAGGGGTTGGCCGACGCCTGCCGTCCATACCGCATCGACCAGATGAAGTAGACGATCGGGATGACATAGCCGACGCCGAGGATGGTGGCCCCCGCCGACGACATCACGTTGAGCACCTGGAATTCGGGAGGGTACGCGTGGTAGCGGCGCGGCATCCCGAGATATCCCAGGATGAACTGGGGGAAGAACGTCACGTTGA
>JAYUCR010000023.1:0-2654 GCA_043740165.1 Acidobacteriota bacterium
GCGGCGGCGAGGATCTTGCGCGCCGACCAGGTCGGCGGGGTGGCGGTGGCCAGATCGTCGGAGAAGGTCGAGGAGATCTCGACACCGCCCGGAGCGAAAGTGGTGGAGGTGAAATTGCTCCAGCTCATCAGCGCGCGGCCGGTGTCAGGGTCGACGGCGGCGAATTCCTTGTCCGCCGCATCGCGCGCGTTGGCGCCGCTCAACAGGCCGTGGGGGTTGGTGGCCGGCAGGACTTCAAACGGTCCCACCCAGGTGTGCCCGCAGTCGGTCGAGCGGTGCACGCCCATCGTCTGTGCCGTGCCGGTCGCGGAGAATTTCTTCACGACGATCGAGAAATAGGCGAAGGTGCAGCCGCCGAGGTATTTCACTTCGGGGTCGCCGAACACCTGAGGGAGCAGCGTGGCCCCGATGGCGCTCGTGCCGGTGGTCACCGGCAGCTGTCCGCCGTCGACGAAGGTGACGCCGCCGTCGTCGGAGTACTGAAATCCTGAGACCGAGATCGGGTTGAGGCTGAAGCCGCGGGTGTCGTTCACCCCGATGACGATGTGCATCCCGGTGCTGTCGACGGCGATCGAGGTCTCCGCCTGCCCGCCGGCCGGGTTCTCGGCATCGTCCTGTGGGTCGATCTCACCGTCGGCAAGACTGACGCCGGGTCCTTTGGGGCCGGTCAGGCCCTCGGCATAGGCCTGCGCGCGCAGATAGGCGACGCGCCCCATCGGCGACATGGCATCTTCGGGAGCCTGGATCTGCAGCTCTTCCGAAGGCGCCGGGGCGCCGGCTCGGACGGAAAACATCGAGCCTATAGCCAGGACGGCCAAGGCCAGAACGACCAGTGGCCTGAACAAGGACACACCCTGCGACCGATTGCGCATCGAACCCCCCTCTTTAAGTTGTAGATGATGAAATGGCTCCCCTTCGTAATCCAGATAGTGTCCGGCTGTCAAGACAAAACTGTCGATTGTTTCCGGGTATTCAACCGTTGTAAGGTCTGCCCCCTGGAGGTCCCCCCATGCGCATCCTGAAGCGAATAGCCCTGCTCCTCCTGGCGCTGGTGGCGCTCCTCATGGTCGTCGGCTTTCTCCTGCCGCGGAAAGTGCATGTCGAACGGGCGACCGTCATCGCAGCGCCCCCTTCGACGGTGTTCGCGCTGGTCAATGGCTATCGCCAATTCAACCGGTGGTCGCCGTGGCACGACATCGATCCGAACACCCAGTACACCTACGAGGGGCCGGAGAACGGGGTCGGGGCGAAGATGAGCTGGAAAGCGGATCCCAGGACGGTCGGTTCGGGGAGCCAGGAGATCATCGAGAGCCGGGCACCGGAGCTGGTGAGAACCAGCCTCGATTTCGGCGGCCAGGGAAAGGCCACCGCGCAATTCGGCCTCGCTTCCGAGGCCGGAGGGACGCGGGTCGTCTGGAGCATGGACACCGACATGGGGGCGCTCCCGGTCGGCCGGTACTTCGGCCTGATGATGAATTCGATCGTCGGGAAGGATTACGAGAAGGGGTTGCAGGGGCTCAAAGCGCTGGCCGAGAGCCTGCCGAAGGCCGATTTTTCCGGCCTCAAAGTGGAGCCGACCACGATCACCCCGTTGACCGTCGCTTACGCCACCGCCAAGAGCGGCCGGAACGACCAGGAGATCGCCGGTGCGATCGGCGCAGCCTACATGCAGGTCGGCCGGTTCATGGCGGCTCACGGGCTCAAGCAGGCGGGGGCGCCGATCACCATCAACACGAAATGGGACGACACCGGCTACGAGTTCGACGCCGCCATCCCCCTCGACCGGGCTCCGGCCGGCGAGGTGCCGGCCGACTCGCCGGTGAAGGTGAAGCAGACCTACGCCGGCAAGGCGCTCAAGGTGGTCCACACGGGCTCCTACCATGGGCTGGCCGACACCTACGACCAGCTGGCGTCCTACATGGCGGCGTACGGCTACGAGGCCGGCGGCCCCCTCTGGGACGAGTACGTCTCCGATCCGGGCCGGACGGCGGAAGCCGATCTGATCACCAACATCTATGCGCCGATCCGATAGACTCTCGCACCGCGGGGAGGGCGACGCATGACGCAGACGAAGTGGCAGCGCCGGATGCGGGATGCCAGATGGCTGTTGATGTTCTGCTTGTGCGCGGCCAGCATGCCCGCCTGGGTCAAGGCGGAAGGGACCGGGCCGACGACCGCCGTGCCGGTGGAGGAGAGCGCGGCCGCATCGGAAGCGGAGACGGCGCGGCGCCTCCGGCAGCTGGAAGACCTCGTCGTCAAGCTGCGTGACGAGATCGACGCGCTGAAGGGGAAGACGCCCTCGGCGTCCGGCGTGTCGACCATCGCCGATCTCGAGAAACAGGTCAAAGCCCTGGCCAGCGAGATCGACCGGCTGCGCGAGGCGGCGACCCCGCCGCCCGCCGACACCTCGGTGAACGGACTCGACCCGTCGGCGTCGAAGGTCTACCTCGTCAAGCGCGGCCTGGCGATCGGGGGGGACGGGCTCGCGTTGTATGAAAACTTCACCAGCACGAAAGATGACGATACCGCCGCCAACGTCGTCGACCGGGCCGACCTCGCCGAGTTCTTCCTGACGTTCGGCTACCGGTTCGACGATCGCCTCGTGTTCAACAGCCGCATCGGCATCGAGCACGCCGTGGTGGAGGATGGGAGCA
>JAYUCR010000024.1:0-2646 GCA_043740165.1 Acidobacteriota bacterium
CCTGGATCGGGATGCACCCCTGCGCGCATCCGACATCGAAAAAGGTCCGATGGTCCTTCCAGGGGAACTTCGCGGCCATCGCGCGGGCGGCTCCCATGCTGATGCCGGTCATCGCCTGCAGGAACTGCTTCAGCTTGGCCGGGTCGCGGTAGAGCATCGGGAAGAAGTCGCCGCCATTCTTGATTTCGTTCTGCGGCTCGCCGGTCCGGAGCGCCTCGGTGAGGTCGCCCCAGAATGGATAGAGCCGGGCGCTCAGCATCTCCACGAGCCCTCCGACGTAGGTCGGCTTCGAGCGGTCGAGGAACTGCGCCGCCTCCGGAGTGTTCGAGTAAACACCGTCCTTCTTCTCGATCATCCCGAGCGCTACGAGCGTGTCGAAGAAGTCGAGCGCCCCCCGCTCGTGGAGCTTCAGACGCTTTCGCAGCGATTCCGCATCCAGCGGGCCATTCGCCAGCTCGGTGAACAGTCCCAGCTCGACGGCGCTGTGCAGCGTTTTCGGTCCCCAGAAACCGACCGCCATCTGAATGATGCCGGCCGGGCTCAAGCCGTCTTTCATCGGTCCCCTCCGAAACAGGAGCGCGGATTGTCTCCCGAAAACCCCGATATTGGGAACCATTCAGGGAATTTGAGCCGGCCGTGATACGTTCAGAGCGATCATGCGCGGTCGATCACAGACCCTCTGCCGGTCGCTCTTGGTCCCCGGGAAGCGCCGCACGCCGGCGCTGCGATCGGTCCGGCCCGAGATCGAAGCGCTGGAATCCGATCTCCTGACGTTGTATCGGCCACCCGTCTCGATCGACCGGCACCAGGAGTTCATCGTTGCGAACTCGACGCTGAAGGAAGCGCGCGAGCTGGATGCGGCCGGCCTGAGGTACGGGGCGCTGCTGCGCTGGCCGTACACCTGAAACATCTCCGACCCGGCAGGTCTGCTGGCACAGAGCGTGGCGGAGAATTGAAGCAGCGGTACGGCGATCGGATCGCGGTGGTGGCCGTGGCGGTGCAGAGCGAGGAGCCCGCGGTCCGCAAGTTGGCCGGCGACCTCGGCTCGGTGCCGACGCTCTTCCTGTTCGACCGCGACGGCCGCGCCGCCGGCGCCTTCTACGGCGCGCCGCCGACCCTGCACGCCGACGCCGAAGCGACGATCGGCCGGCTCCTCGCGCCCTGACCGGCCCTACTCGCTGATCTCCTCCGCCTTCCGCCGGCCCTCCTCGGCCGCCTCGATCGCAACCGCGGCGGAAGCGCGGTCGGTCGGCACCAGCTGAATCGTGATCTTCGCGATTCTGCCGGTGAACTTGTTGTCGCCTTCCTTGTAGTCGTCGGAGACGTTGGTCTCATTGTCGGCGCCGACATCCGCGCCTTCATCGGCCGAGAACCCGCAGCACTGCGTGTGCTCGATGCGCCCCTCGGCGACCTTTTTCCCGTTGACCAGGAGCGTCCCGGTTCCTCCCTTGCCCATCCCGCCACCGTCGTAGGCGAACTCGTAGCGGATCGTCGCCTTGCCCGCCGGCACCGCGTCGGGGCCGGCGACCTTGTAATGCTCCACTCCGAGGAAGTTGTAGCTGTAGGTCGGCCTGCCGTCTTTCAGGTACAGGCTCCAGCCGCCGAAGCGTCCGGCCTGGGAAATGAGAACGCCGTCGGCGCCGCTGGTCGGGATCTGCACCTCGGCGGTGATGCTGTGCGACTGGTTCTTGGTGTTGATGAAGACGTTCTCGGACATCCCGGTCATCCCGGGGTACACCGTCAGCGAGGTGCGGCCGGCCATGAGATCGGGACGGCCGGCGAGCCCCGGGTTGACCCGCTCGATGCCGCGGTCGTCGACAGGGAGCACGTGGTTCTTTGTCGCTTCGGACATGAACAGTGCCTGCATCTCCTTCAGCTTCGTAGCATTGGTCGCGGCCAGATCGTGGCTCAGGCTGAAATCGGTCCGGGTGTTGTAGAGCTCCCACTTGTCGTCCAGGAGCGCCGCGCGGACCCTGGGTTCCCAGGGAGCCCGGTGGACGGTCTGGGCCAGCCAGCCATCGTGGTAGATGCCGCGGTTGCCGAAGATCTCGAAGTATTGGGTGGTGTGCTTGTCCGGCGCCTTGGCGTTGTCGAACGTGTAAACCATGCTGACGCCCTGGATCGGCGTCTGCGGCGTGCCGTTCACCGATTTCGGCTCGGGCAGGCCGGCGGCCTCCAGCACGGTCGGCGCGACGTCGATCACGTGATGCCACTGCGAGCGCAGCTCGCCCTTCATCTTGATCCGCTTCGGCCAGTACATCACCATCGCGTTGCGCGTGCCGCCATAGTTGCCGGCGACCTGCTTGGTCCACATGAACGGCGTGTCACCGGCCACCGCCCAGCCGGCGGCGTAATGGCCGTACGAATTGGGGCCTCCCAGATCGTCCAGGTGCTTCAGGATCTCCGGGACCGATTCGGCCACGCCGTTGAAGTAGGTCATCTCGTTCAGCAGACCGTTCATCCCGCCCTCGGCGCTGGCGCCGTTGTCGCCGGCGATATAGAACACCAGCGTGTTGTCGAGCTGGCCGATGTCCTGGATGGCGTCGATCAGCCGGCCGATCTCGGAGTCGGCATACTCGCCGAACCCGGCATAGACCTCCATTTGGCGCGCGAACAGCGTGCGCTCGTCGGCCGAGAGCTTGTCCC
>JAYUCR010000025.1:0-2645 GCA_043740165.1 Acidobacteriota bacterium
GCACGCCCGGGAGTTTTGACAGGCGGTATCCTCACCGCAGGACGCCGACGGCGGTGGCGGCTCTCCCGGCCACATCCTTATAATGGGCGGCGCACGGGAGCTCCCTCATGCCACGGTTTCACCTCCGTCAGCTCGCCCTGTTCGCGGCGCTCCTGGTCGCCGCGGCGCCTGCCGTCGTCCCCGCGCCTCCCGCGGCGCCGCCCGCCCCGGCGTCCGATGCCCCTCACCCGGTCCCCTACATCGAACGGTCCACCAGCGAGCTGGTCCTGATCGAGGTGTACGCCACCGACGGCAAGGGGCAGCCGGTCCTCGGCCTGGAGAAGAGCGACTTCGTCCTCAAGATCGACCACAAGAGCCCACCCAAGGAGATCGCCTCCCTGGAGTTCATCGCGCCGCAGCCTCGCGAGACGCCGCCGGTGCCGGGCGCCACCACGGCCGGCTCCGAGGCTCCCGGGAAAGAGCCCGGGACGGCCGGCGCATTGCCCGAGCCGGGCAGCCCGCATTCCAAGTATCCGCGGCGATTTCTGATCTTCTTTGATGACTCGACCTCGACCCCGATCAGCATGACCAACGCGCGTAACGCGGCGTTGGAACTGCTCGCCAGGTCCAGTCTGCCCGGAGATCAGTTCGGCCTGGCAGCGTACGACGACAAGCGCAAGCTGCATGTCCTGCTGGAATTCACGACCGACCGCGCGGCGCTGACCCGGGCCTTGCGGCTGAGCGTCGCGGACACCATGCGGTATTCCGACTTCGCCATCCAGCGGGCGACGCGGTTGGAGGAGATCGAGAAGACCGAAAAACAGGCTGCCGTCAGCAGGGGGATCGGGGAGGGGCTGAGGGGCAGCGCCGAGGTGATGAAGACGGACTACGCCATGGAGGATTCGCGGCACCTGACACAGCTTCTGACCGCGGTGCGGATCCTCGTCGAGACAATAGCACCGTGGCCCGGGTACAAAGCACTCGTCTTCATGGGGGACGGCGTCCCGGAAAACCCCGCCTTCGACTACAACCTGAACGACCCGCGCATGGCAATCACCTCCGACCTGAGCGGCCTGGCGTTCGCCGCCGGCTCCGCCAACGTCACCCTGCACACGGTGCAGACGGAAGGGGTGGTGGCGGGGGATTCCGGCGGGGTCGCCGCGGCATCGCGGCGCTCGAATGCGCTCGCGACCCTGGCCCTCAACACCGGCGGATTGAGTTTATCGACGAACGACCTGACGCTGGCGCTCACCGAGGTCGAGGAGAGCGCCGAAGGTTACTACCTCCTCGGCTATGTCCCGGAGGGGGAGCCCGACGGCCGCTACCACACGGTGGACATCACGGTGAAGGGACACGGCGCGGTGCACCTGCGATACCGCCGCGGCTACACCCGCTATCGTCCTTCCGAAGCGCGCACGCGCGCCATCCAGGCCGCCTACCTGGCTCCCGAGCTGCACCCCGAGCTCGGGCTCGACCTGACGGCGGTCCCGGGCCCGGTCGAGGCCATCCAGCAGACGGTCGATCTGGTGACCTACGTGCCGCCGGGCCGGATCCTTTTCCTCCCGCAGCCGGGTGGGGCGGCGGCCCGCCTCGACGTCGGTTACGTCGGGATCGATCCCGACGGCAAGGAAACCCTGCGCGTGGCGCGGCGGGTGGTTCTGACGCTGGATCAGGAGCACCTGCGGGACGGCGGGAAGCTCGGGCTCAATCTCTACTCGCGCGTCCGTCTCCCGACCGGGACGCAGACGATCACCGCCGTGGTGGCCGACGCGCAGTCGGAGTCGATCGGCGGCGCTCGCGTCATCGTCGGTGCGGGGACGGCCCGCGGGGTCGTCGGCCTGTCGCTTTACTCGATGGATGCGTCGAGCCTCTGGATCGAGATCGACCCGCGCGCCAAGGCGGCCGCAGCGGGCGAGGGCTCGACACCGTACACCGTCGGGCCTTCGCTCAAGACGCGCTTCGCGCCCGACGAGCGGGTGCGCTGCGGATTCCGGACCGAGAACACCCGGCCCGAAGGAAGCGAGCCGCTGCGTCTTTCGATCGTGAGGCAGGACGAGGTGGTGCGGGTGCGCCCGATCCACGAACCACGCGGCGCCCCGCTGCCGTTAGAAGGCCTGGCGGACGGGGACTACATGGTCCGGGTGCAGCAGGAACAGGACGGCAAGATCGCGAACCTGGGGGAGATCCCCTTCAGCATCCAGCCTTCATCGCGCTGACATTTGCTTCGGCCGGCGCCGATCAGCGTCGGTCGGCGAGAACCTGGCGTGCGGCGTTGCGGCCGTTCGCCCCGGTCACCATGCCGCCAGGGTGGGTGCCGGCGCCGCACAGGTGGAGGCCGCCGATCGGCGTGCGGTGGCGGGCCCAGCCGAGGAGCGGGCGCATCGTGAAGAACTGATCGAGCGCCTCCTCGCAGTGGAAGATGTGCCCCTCGGTCAGGCCGTAGGTGGTGGCGAGGTCCTTCGGCGTGATCACCTGCATGCCCTCGATCAGCCCCGGGAGGTCGGGGGCGTGGGCCGCCAGGGTTTTCACGACGGTGTCGCCGAGCGCTTTCCCCCGCGCATCGTCCCAGGCCCCTTCCTTCAGATGGAACGGTGCGTACTGGACGTGGGCCGACAGGACATGCTTTCCCTCCGGAGCCAGGGACGGATCGAGCACCGTCGGGATGA
>JAYUCR010000026.1:0-2643 GCA_043740165.1 Acidobacteriota bacterium
GCGTGCGCCTGTTGCATCTGCGCCTCGGCGGGCGTCATCCACTCGCCGCCGGACTTCACGTATCCGCGGGCGCGATAGCTCTCCTCCTCGGTCATCCAGCGGCCGTCGACCAGCACGAAGCCCATCGCTTCTTTCGCCTCCGGATCATTGGGAGCTATCGCCAGCACCTTCTCATAGGCCTGAAGCGACTGCTTGGTCAGCCCCTGGCTCGAGGCCCAGCGCGCGAGCTCCCGCCAGCCATTGACATCCTGTGCCGTCAGACGGCCCGCACGATCGTCGTAATCGTCGAGGGGAGAGCGCGCCCTCACGATGTGATCGACATGCGACATCGGGACTCCCATGACTCCGCCTCCGATGTCGACCATGACCTTCGTATCGGTCTGCTCCACGATGCGGCCGGAGATCGATCCGGCCCCCTTGAGAAACACTTCGTCGGCCAGAAGAGCCGTGGCAGGAAAGAGCAGGAGGAACAGGAGGAACGGTGTCTTTTTCAAGGGATCCTCTCGGAGACGCGCCGGAGTCTACTGATCGCCCTCCGCCGACGTCAACCTCGCGTAGAGGAGGGACCCGTACGGCCGGGTTCCGCGAGACGCTTGACCTCGAGGCACGATCTGGCGACGTGCGGCCGATTCCGGTAATGTGTGCGGCATCCGGACAGGAAGTGGGGTTTGCGATGACGCTCGAGCCTGCAGGAGAGGACCGGAGGATTCTCGACAGGGAAGATTTCGCCCTGGTGCTCAATGCGGGCTCCTCGAGCCTGAAGTTCTGCGTCTACCGCAGATCAGAGGCCGCGTCCTGGAGCCTGGAGGCACGGGGGCAGATCGAGGGGATCGGGACGTCGCCACGATGGTCCGCCAAGGGCCCTGCGGGCGAACCCCTCATCGATCAGCGACTGGACGCGAGCGTCTCCGACGGGCGCAGCGCTCTCGATACCCTGGTGGCCTGGATCCGCTCGCGCTATGAAGGCGCGCGGGTGATCGGCGTCGGCCATCGTGTCGTCCACGGGGGAGCCCGCTTCACGGGCCCCGTCATCGTCACCCCTCCGATCCTGGAGGAGCTTCGGGCGCTGGTCCCTCTGGCCCCGCTCCACCAGCCGCACAATCTGGCCGCCATTGTTGCGGTCGACGAGCTTCTTCCCGGCGTGCGTCAGGTTGCATGCTTCGACACCAGCTTCCATCGTGGCCAGCCGGCGGTGGCCGAGCTGATACCGCTGCCCCGCGAGATCCGCGACTCCGGCGTGCAGCGCTACGGATTCCACGGCCTGTCGTACGAGTACATCGCCTCGGTGCTGCCCAAGGTGGCGCCGGAGATCGCTTCGGGTCGCGTGCTCGTGGCGCACCTCGGGAGCGGGGCCAGCCTGTGCGCCATGAGGAACGGCAGGAGCCTCGACAGCACCCTCGGATTCACGGCCCTCGATGGGCTCTGCATGGGCACGAGGCCGGGGGCTGTCGATCCCGGCGTGATCCTCCATCTCTTTCAGGGCCTGGGGCTCTCCGCGCGGGAGGTGGAAGAAATGCTCTACAAACGATCGGGTCTGCTGGGCATTTCCGGCATCAGCAACGACATGCGCGACCTGCTGGCCAGCAACGAGCCAGCCGCCCGGCTGGCGGTCGACTACTTCGTCTACCGCGCCGCCAAAGAGATCGGAGCCCTCGCGGCGGTGCTCCGCGGGATCGACGGGCTGATCTTCACCGCCGGGATCGGCGAGAACTCGGCGGAGATCCGACGCCGCATCGCCGAGGCCTCCGCGTGGCTCGGCATCGAGATCGACCCGGCGGCGAACGAAGGCGGAGGACCCCGCATCAGCAAGGCGGGGAGCAAGGTCTCGGCGTGGGTGATCCCCACAAATGAAGAGCTGATGATCGCCCGGCATACCGGCTCGCTGCTGGGATGGACCGTCGCCCTCTAGCGGGCTGGGACGAGGAGCGCTCACATGAGTTGGACCGCCGCGATGGTAGACTCCGGACCCATGCGGCGTCGTGCGATTCTGCGGTCGGCGGCGCTCGCGGTGCTGGCCCTGTGCACCGCGGGCGCCCCAACCGCCCTTGCCCAGGCCCCGGGTCTCGCGGACCGGTGGAAGGACGCGCAGGCCATCCGGCCGGCGCTGCGCAAGGTGCTCGTGGTGGGGATCACGCCCGATGCCCACGCGCGCCGGGCCTTCGAGGATCGGTTCGTCTCGCTGTTGCGGGGGCGCGACGTCGAGGCGATCACCAGCTACTCGATCGTGCCCGATCTCGGGGCGGCACAGGATCCCGCGACGGTGCGCGACGCGCTGCTCGCGCAGCGGGTGGAGGGTCTGATCACGGTGCGTCTCACGCCCCTCGGCGACCCTAAGGAGGAGGCGTGGGCCGCCGGCTGGCGCGAGGCCATGACCGGGCCCGAGCGGGCGCGCGAGTATGTCGAGACCGGTTTGCGCGCTTTCGACGCGAAGAGCTCCAAGTTCGGCGTCGAGGTCGCCTTCTGGTCGATGGACGACGGGCGGCGGATCTGGGCCGGCAGGTTCAAGGGCCAGTCAATAAAATTCCTGCGCGGCCACGCTTCGGAGATGGCCCAATCGGTCATCGACGAGATGGTTTTCCAGGGCCTGTTCTGAGGCCAGTGCGGCGATGAAGAAGGGCCTTGATGTCCTGCGGGACAATCATG
>JAYUCR010000027.1:0-6444 GCA_043740165.1 Acidobacteriota bacterium
CCGGGCGCCGACACGACGATGACGTTCTACTACCTCGACCCGGAGTGCGACGGCGACCGCGACGGGACCGCGGGCGAGAACAGCTTCACGAACCTCGACAACGACAACATCGCATCGCCCCCGGACAACTGCCCCTTCCTCTACAACCCGCTTCAGGAGGACGGCGACGGCGACGGGGTGGGCAACCTGTGCGACAACTGCCCCGGGGCGGCCAACGCGGCGCAGACCGATTCCGACGCCGACGGGGTGGGCGATGTCTGCGACCTCGACGACATCGACTTCGACGGGGTGGTCAACGCCATCGACAACTGCCCGGATGTCTACAACGCCAACCAGATCCTTCCCAACGGATCCGGCACCCGCGGCGAGGCGTGCAGCCTGGCCAACCGCGACGTCGACGGAGACGGCCTGAAGGACAGCCTGGACAACTGCGTCCGCACCGCCAACCCGACCCAGCTCGATTCCGACAACGACGGGGTCGGCAATGCGTGTGACGCTGATTGCGGCAACCCCCAGGTGGCCACCCTGGCCACCGGATCCTGCGTGCGCAGCAGTGCCATCTCCTGTACCTCGGACGCGCAGTGCCCGTCGACGGGCCACTGCAACAACGCGCCGACCCGGCCCTGCGCCGCCAGCAACGACTGTCCGGGCGCGGACACCTGCGTCGCCATCGCGCCGGAGACCTGCCAGAAGCTGGGGGTGACCAACAACGGCACCTGCGGCCTGGTGGATGACGATGTCGACGGCGATTCCGTCACCGACGCCGTCGACAACTGCCCGACCGTCGCCAACCCGAGCAGCCTGGCCGGAGCGATCCTGCAGATGGACAGCGATCAGGATGGCCGCGGCGACGCCTGCGACCCGTCGCAGACCGTGGACGACGACAACAACGGCATCCCGGACGACGCCCTGACCTTCACGAGCGTGATTTCGTGCAAGAAGCTGCCGCTGGCCAGCCTCGTGGTGCTGGCCGTCTCCGTGGCCGATGTCGGAGGCGACGGCGATCCGTTCGCCGACGCCGGCGAGACGGCCCGCATGTCGCTCGTGGTGAAGAACACCAGTCCGTTCAACCTGACGAACGCCACCCTCGTTCTCGGTTCGACCGACCCGGACATCGCCTGCATCGGCAAGTCCACCATCCTGGTGCCGCTGCTCGCCGCCGGCGCCACGCTCGACACCGCGACGCTGGGCAATCCGGCCGGCCGGTTCGAGTACACCATCTCGGCCTCGACGGCAACCACCAATCCTTCGGCGCCGGCGCGCGGAAACTTCTTCCTGAGTGTCGTCAGCTCGCAGGTCGTCGGCACCACGACACCGATTCCGATTTCGACGGTGCTCGACCTCGATCTGCCGAGCGGCGGGTTGCCACCCAAGTATGCGGGGCTCGATGGCATCCCCGGCACCTCGGACGATGGCATCTGGGTTGAGACCTTCGACACCGAGCGCGACGGCACGCCGGGCATCAGCATCAGCAACCTGGCGCGCGGCACACCGGGAGTCCTGAACGACACCCTCGGAGTCTGGGTCGGGACGGCGCCCGGCGGCATCAACACCCTCGCCGGCGTCGGCTGCGCCGGGTTCATCGCACCGCCCAGCGATCCGGAGTGCCGCATCGATCCGGACAACGACATGGACTGGCACATCCACTGCCCGGTGGGCAGTTGCCCCAACGGCACCGGCCAGGTCACGCCGAGCGACGGCAACATCTCGTTGAGCGGCGCCAACTCCCTGCACTGGGGCCACCACTTCGACGCCACCTCGCGCGACGGCGACAGCACCAAGTTCCGTCAGCTGGCGGCGTTCATGACCGAGCCTATCAACCTGACGCCGCTGCCCGGCGTCGGCGACCTGGAGCTCTCCTTCTTCCACATCGCCGACATGATGGACAACAACACCTTCAACCTGCCGCCCGGACAGGCGAACGACTTCGGCGACGTGCAGATCCAGGTTTTCGATCCGAGCGAGCCGAACCCGAACCTCAAGTGGGGCGTCTGGGATCGCCTGGCGCCATTCCAAAACGTCTACGATCACATCTCGTACATCTGGTCGACGTTCGGCACCTCCCCGACCTACTGCACCCTGACCCCGACCGACACCGGCACGGCGGCCCCGGCGCCGCGCGGCGTCCATGAGACCCTCTGCTACCCGAACGGCATCTGGTCGCACTGCGGCAACTCGCGCGACCAGACGAGCACCGGGCAGTGCGAAGGTCCGGGCGTCCCCGGAGCCAGCGGCCCCGGTCTCTGGGTGCAGAGCAAGTTCAGCCTGGCGAACTACCTCGGCCAGCAGGTCCGCATCCGCTGGATCGCCGAATCGTGGGAGTTCGACTGCTGTTCGTCGTCCTACTTCGAGCTCGGCGGCACCTGGGCCCCGCAGCCAGGTGACGAGGGCTGGTGGATCGACGACATCAAGGTCACCGGCGCTCTGTCGGCGATCGCCCAGCCTCCGGCCGACACCAAGACCCCCGGACCGGCCACCTGTCCGGCGACCGCCTGCAATCCCGCGACGGGCGATGGCGGGTTCACCGTCGATCTGGTGGTGCAGGACGCGGACAACGACGGGCTCGTCGTCGGCGGGGAGGCGGTCACTGTCTCGGCCGCCTCGACGTTGAACCCGGGTGCTTGTGTCGGAGGCGGAGCCCAGTTCCGCTTCTTCAAGAACGGCACGACCACTCCGTTCATCGTCCAGGACTGGTCGTCCGATCCCACCTTCAACGACAACCCGACGGCGGACGCGACCTACAGTGTCCAGGTCCGCTGCAGCACCTTCCCTGCCTGCATCAGCAACGTCATCTCGGCGGCCGGGACGGAGAATGTCGCCGTGTACCCGGGTGACGGGCAGGACATTCTGATGACGCTCGCGCACGCCGCGGGCACGACGACCATCTCCTGGCCGTCGCGGCCGCAGCACCCTCTGGTGTCGGGATACGACCTGTACTCCGGCACCATCGCCACGAGCGGAGACGCCGGTCAGGCGACGCTGAGCGGCCTCGCCTGCATGTCCGGAAACATCCCGCAGCCGGGGGTGATCGGCACGGCGGTGAGCCGTACCGACGCGGTGAGCCCGGCGCTCGGCGCCGCCAGGTACTTCCTGGCCGGCCACAGCCCGCTCGCCGTCGGAGGTCAGGCGGCGCTCGGGCGGCGGTCAAACGGTGCGCTGCGCACGCTCCCCCCGGTCTGTCCGTAGCGGCGGACCGAGGTCACAGCAGTTCCCCGAAGGGGCTCCGGCAACGGAGCCCCTTTTTTTTCGATGACGGATTTGTTCCGGATGGGGCAGGAATCCGTCCAGCCCGGTCATCCGGGTGGACGCCCCGCCGACCGGCCCCTATATTCCCCTCGCCCCCGCCATGGCGGGCGGCCGGAGACGTGCGATGTCGACTTGTGCAAGGAAGGGCGAGCGCGGTGAGGGACGCTTCGGGACGGTCTTCGGCCTGTGCGTGCTGCTCGTGACCATCTACCTCGGCTACAAGTTCCTTCCGGTGATGATTAACGCCTATGCTTTCCGGGACTACATCGAGCAGGAGAGCCGCTTTGCCGCCTTCGCGAAGAAGGACGAAGAGGTTGCCAAGCGGGTGCTGCGCAAGGCCCAGGAGCTCGAGCTGCCGGTGAAGGCGAAGAACATCAAGGTCGAACGCTCCCCCACGCACTTCGACATCGCGGTCAACTACTCGGTGCCGATCGAGACGCCGGTCTACACCTACGTCTGGGTCTTCAACGAGGAGTACAAAGCCCCCCTCTTCTAGTCGTGGTCACTGGCAACCCGTCCGGCTCGTCGCCCGCAACCGGGTGGCGGTCTCAGCGGACGATCCGGCCCGAGCGTTCCCAGCGCGTGAAGCGGAAGACCGCCGTGGTGCTGTGGAGCAGGCGCGCGAACCCCGTTTCGCCCTGGTTCGCCAGCGCGAGCGCCCCGTCCGGTCCCACGCCGTCGAACGACCAGTAGATCAGGACCGCCCGCCCGACGATGTTCTGCCGCGGCACGAATCCCCACTCGCGGCTGTCGAGGCTGTCGTCGCGGTTGTCGCCCATCGCGAAGTACTGCCCCGGCGGCACATCGACCGGCCCGAAGTTGTTCAGGCTGTCGGGGACCTCTCCCGGGTGCTTGTGGACCGTGTACGGCTCGTCGAGGGCGGTGAATCCCTTCTCTCCCGCCGGCCGGGCGTACACCACCTGGTTGATGATCTTCAGGGTATCGCCCGGGAGTCCGATGACGCGCTTGACGTAGTCCTGCTGCGGATCGTGAGGGTAGCGGAAGATGATGATGTCGCCGCGGCGGACCTCGGACAGCGGGAGGAACTGGCGCTCGAACGGCAGCGCCTCGGGCGTCAGGACGAACTTGTTCACCAGGACGTGATCCCCGACGAGGAGGGTGTCCTCCATCGAAGCACTGGGGATCTTGAACATCTGGAACAGGAAGGTGCGCACGAACAGGGCGAAGATCAGGGCGATCGCCGCCGCCTGCGTGTACTCGAACAGGAAGCGCCGCGGCCGCGCCGGCTCGGCCACTTCAGTCCACCTTGAGGAGGGCCAGGAACGCCTCCTGCGGGATGTCCACGCGCCCCACCTTCTTCATGCGCTTCTTGCCTTCCTTCTGCTTCTCGAGGAGCTTGCGCTTGCGGGTGATGTCGCCGCCGTAGCACTTGGCGATGACATTCTTGCGCAGCGCCGAGACGTTTTCGCGCGCCACGATCTTTCCGCCGACCGCGGCCTGGATGGCCACCTCGAACAGCTGCCGCGGGATCTCCTCGCGCAGCTTCTGGGCCAGGTTGCGCCCCTTCTGGTGGGCCCGGTCCTTGTGCACGATCAGCGAGAGGGCGTCCACCGCGTCGCCGTTGACCAGGATGTCGAGCTTCACCATGTCCGATTTCCACCAGCCCGTGTGATGGTAGTCGAGGGAGGCATAGCCGCGCGAGATCGATTTCAGCTTGTCGTAGAAGTCGATCACCACCTCGTTGAACGGCAGATCGTAGGAGATCAGCACGCGCGTCGTGGTGACGAATTTCATGTCCTTCTGCACGCCGCGCTTGTCCTGGCACAGCGCCAGGATGGCGCCGACGAACTCGGGCGGCGTCAGGATGAGGCAGGTGATGACCGGCTCCTCCCAGACGTCGATGTTCTGCGGCGGCGGCAGCCGGGCGGGGTTGCTGACCTCGATCACCGCGCCGTCGGTCGTAGTGATGCGGTAGCGCACCGACGGGGCCGTAGTGATCAGCGACAGCCCGAAGTGCCGCTCCAGGCGCTGCTGGACGATCTCCATATGGAGGAGGCCCAGGAATCCGCAGCGGAACCCGAAGCCGAGCGCCTCGGAGTTCTCCGGCTCGACCGAGAAGGACGCATCGTTCAGCCGCAGCTTGTCGAGCGCGTCGCGCAGCGCCTCGTATCCGCTCTCGCCGATCGGGAACAGCCCCGCGAACACCATTGGCTTCATCTCCTGGAAGCCGGGGAACGCGGTCGTGGTCGGACGGCGGGCCTCGGTCAGGGTGTCGCCGATCTTCACCTCGACCGCATTGCGGATGTTGGCCACCACGAACCCGACCTCGCCCGCCGACAGCTCGCCGGTCGGCACGCTCTTGGGCGTCAGGAGGCCGATCTCCTCCGCGACGTAGGCCTGCCCGGTCGCCATGAAGATGAACTTCATGCCTTGCTTCAGGACACCGTCGACAACGCGCACCAGGATCATCACCCCGCGGTAGGAGTCGAACCACGAATCGAAGATCAGCGCCTTGAGGGGCGCTTCCGCGTTCCCCTCGGGCGGAGGAACGTGGCGCACCACCGCCTCGAGGATCTCCACCACGCCGGTGCCCGCCTTGGCGGAGCACCGGAGGGCGTGCTCGGCGGAGATGCCGATGATGTTCTCGATCTGCTCGACGACGCGCTCCGGCTCGGCCGAGGGGAGGTCGATCTTGTTGATCACCGGCAGGACGGTCAGGCGGTGATCGACCGCCATGTAGGAGTTGGCCAGGGTCTGCGCCTCCACGCCCTGCGTGGCGTCGACCACCAGCAGCGCCCCCTCGCAGGCGGACAGGGAGCGCGACACCTCGTAGGCGAAGTCGACGTGGCCGGGGGTGTCGATCAGGTTCAGCCGGTAGGTGAGGCCGTCCTGCGCCTTGTAGTCGAGGGCGACGGCGTGCGCCTTGATGGTGATGCCGCGCTCGCGCTCCAGGTCCATGTTGTCGAGCATCTGGTCGCTCATCTCGCGCAGGGTCAGGGCGCCGCAGATCTCCAGGAACCGATCGGACAGGGTCGTCTTGCCGTGATCGATGTGGGCGATGATGCAGAAGTTGCGGATCAGGCTGCAGTGCATGGCGCCTCAGAGCTCCAGGCCGGGATCGGCGTTGACGCTCCACGGCGCTGTCGACCCCTGGAGCAAGAGCCGCCGACCGACCTCGGCGATCATGGCCGCATTGTCCACCGCCAGGTCGCGCCGGACGGCGTAATACTCGAGGCC
>JAYUCR010000028.1:0-2637 GCA_043740165.1 Acidobacteriota bacterium
TGAGTCCAGTTCCGCCGTGTCGAGGTCCAGCTCCTGGCGCAGAAGTCGACGCGGCCACGACACCGCTTTCGGGGGACCGGGTCCCTTCTCGAGATGGCCGAGCGGGACCCAGCAGTCGTCAGCCCCCCTCCCTTCAATCTCGACCCAGGTCTCGTCGTGCGCCTCGAAGTGATCGGTGATGCGCACCAGCCTTCCCGCCGGGATGCGCGGCTGATCTTCGGGGCTCGCGGGCCGGTCTGGAGCCTCCCAGCACCGAATGGTCTCCAGGGGATGCGGAGGCGCCACGTGCCAGGCGTCCGGGTCCCCGGCCGATACCGGGCCTTCGAAGGAGCAACCAGTGGTGACGATGACGGTACGCTCTCCGTCTCCATCCGATCTGTCCCGGGAGAGGTACTCAATTTCCTCCCCGATGTCGTCGCGCTTGCCGTCGTCGGACTCCCCCTCGAGGTCCCGAAGTCCCGGAGCCGCCAGCGGGTCATCACGATTGTGCAGAACGCTCAGTGTCGTCGAGGCGATCCAGGAGTCCAGAACGATATCCGGCTGGTGCAGCAGACGGAGGAGAGCCGCCGTAGCGTCCGGATGTGTCGATTTCTCAAGGCTCGCGACGATGTCGCCGCGCAGGTCGGGGTCGGGGGGTGATTCCAACAAGGCAATGAGACGATTGCCGGCCTCGACGCGATCGAAGCGGCCCAGGGCCCACACCGCCGCCCCGCGGATCGGGCCTAGCGCGGACTGGCTCGCCCTGAGGACCTCCGCGAACGCCAGGTCAGACGAGGGGAATGCGCCGAGCGCCCGGACGGCGCCGGCCCGATCGGCCGGCACCCCGTCGTGTACGACGCGCACCAGCGCGGGGATCGACTCCTCCCGGGCCAGCGTCTCCAGCGCCATGATGGCCGCCGCGCGCATTTCCGAATCGTCATCGCGCGACAGGCGGATGAAATCCTCGAGGTGCGTCGCCGACCCTTGCTCCGCCAGAGCCTCGATGAGCTCCGGACGCATCCACGACGGCAGATCGCGCTCCCAGAGCGATTCGAGCGCGTCGACGGCCTCGGGATCATCACGATAGGCAAAGTGCTTGACCGCCACCGCTCGCACATTGACCGACGCGGACCCCAGCGAATCGCGGAACAGGCGGTTCAGAGGCGGATTGTCGTTCCAGACGAATGATTCGAGAAGCGTGCGGGCGATCCAGTCGTCGGTCTCCAGGCGCAGGGCATCGTCGAGGCTGTCCACGAACTCCTCCATCGAGCTCGAGGATGCGTCCTTTGCCGAGGTACTACCTGGTAGTCTGTCGTAGAGTCGCCCCGCGGCCTCCAGCCGCTCTTCGGGTGCCCCATTCACGAGGGTGTCGAGCAGTTCATCCAGACTTGGTCGGGATGGAGTCGCTGCTTGAACGGGCAGGGGGATCACCGCCGAGGCGGAGAGCAACATGGCAAGCCACGCCGCAACGAGGACCGCCATCGCATCCTTCTTGGAATTCATGGCCGCACCCCCTCATCGTTCCGCCGGCAACAGCCCGGCGGGCGCGCGGATGCGGTAGCGCAGCATGACCTCGGCGTGGCCGGCAGCCGGCACGACGAGGTCCCAGCGCAGAATCCCCGGCTCGAGCGGGTCGGCCGACAGTGCCGTCGTGGTCTCGTCACGGTCGATGGCGATGGCGATGCGGTCGTCGCCCGAAATCGGCACGCGGTCGCTGAGGTGCACGGTCGCCGGCCGACCGAGATAGTTGCGCAGCGTGGTGACGACCTTGCGATCCCGCTCCTCTTCCTTTCCGCGCCGGCTCGTCTTGAGCATCGTGTCGCGCCTTTCGGCACGCAGCCGTGCCTCGGGACCGAACGAGACGGTCAGCTCCTCTCCACCGCTGTGCGCCGCCACGGTCGAATGACCGACCAGATCCCCCTCCACGAAATGGGCCATCGGTCCCGGCAGCAGCGGGAAATCGTCCGGCAGGGTGAAGCGGGCCACGAGGTAGACCTCCGGGCTGAGGGCCGGCACGCAGTGGTACTCGACGATCGCATCGACCTCGCGCGACGCGATCAGGTGCTGGTGCGGCTGACCGTCGCTCGGGATGTCGAGACGCCCGGGCAGCGTGTACACCATCGTATTGTCCCCGCCCTCGGCCTCGGCCCGGGTCAGCGCCACCTCGCTGGCGCCGACGACGTCGGTGTCGCGGGCACCGTGAATGGTCGGGTTACCGTTGCCGTCTGTATCGGGCACGCCTGGGGAAAGGGTGAGAAGGTCCTGATGGTTCCTCCCCAGGATGGGCAGGTTGTCGATGTACTCCGAGGATATCGAGACACCATCGGTCACCTGTGAGAAGCCTCCCTGGCTACGTCCCCGCCCAGGAACGACGAGGCGCAACGAGGCGAGCCGTGGAAGATCGATGCCGGCGAGAGGCTGTGAGGTCGTGAGCGTGATCGCCGCATCGCTCCAGTCCTCCCCGGTCGTCTGGGTGATCTGGCCCAGACCCTCGAGTGTCACCTTGCCGAGCGCCGGGTCGAGCCGGGCGTCGTAGAGCGGCGTCCAGGAAGCCCCGGAGATGAGATAGGTCACCGAGAGATGCGCGGAGCCTCCATCCCGGGCGCTCACCCCGATCTCCGCAGCGAAGCGATCCGGCGTCCGCCGTGAGGCCGTCTG
>JAYUCR010000029.1:0-6416 GCA_043740165.1 Acidobacteriota bacterium
CCGGCATTCCCGGCGCGTCGAAGCGTTGATCGCCGGGCGGCGGGCCGAACACGAAGATCTCCTGCCGCGTCGGCCGGATCCTCTCCCCGATGAGATCGGGAAACAGGGCGCCGAGCCAGGGCCCGCAGGCGAAGACGTAAGAGTCGGCCGTGAAGGTTGTGCCATCGGCGAGCTCGAGCCCGGCGCCGAGCGGCGTGGGCCCCGGGAGGCCGGCCGGCGGCCGCACCTCGATTTGACGGTAGGCGCCCCCCGCGGCGACGAACGCCCGCACTACCGCGCGGCAGGCGTCGCGCGCGTGCAGGAATCCGGCCTGATGTTCGAACACCACCCGACGCACATCGGAGAAATCGACAGCCGGAAAGCGCCGCGCCGCCTCCCCGATCGTCAGCTCATCGCAGGGAAGCCCCGCGTCGCGCAGGAGCGGCAGGGAATCACGCAGGAAGGTGTCGTCGGATCGCGACATCCAGAGCGCCCCGGTGCGCTCAAGGACCGGCAGCCCAAGGCCCGGCTCCTCGGTCTTCCACAGGGCCAGGGCGCTCGCCGCCATCCGCACCATCGATCGATCGGCGCCATACATGGCGCGGATGACGCGCGTCTCGCCGGCGCTGCTGGCCCGCTCGTTGGCGGGGCCCCAGGGATCGAACAGCGTGACGCGTGCGCCGCGGCGTTGGAGCCACAAAGCCGTCCAGCCTCCGAACGCCCCGGCACCGACCACCGCCACCCGGCGTCCGGCGCCTCTCCGCGTCGTCGCGCGTCTCATGGAACGCGCCGCCGCGTCGGGAATCGCGGCAAGCGCCGCCAGCGCCGTCGCCGAGCGCAGAAGGGCGCGGCGCGAGATCGGGTTGCCCGGGGCGGGGTGCTGTGCGTGCGACGGCTTGCGAGTCGGGGTCACGGATTCTCCTCGGTGGCGGGCCGGCCGTCCCGGATCGGCGGAAGGGATGGATCCTATATCAGCGGGGCCGCGGGTTAGAATCGGGGGCGCCGCGGCGGGCCGTTCGGTTGCCGTGGCGGGGGAGACCCGATGCGCAAGCTCTGGATCAACGGACGTTTCGTGGACGGCAGCGGTTCCCCTCCGATCGAGGTGATCGATCCGGCGACCGAGGAGGTCGTCGACGTCGTGCCGCGCGGCGGCCAGGCCGATCTGATGGCCGCGGTGGCGGCGGCGAAGACCGCTTTTCCTGCCTGGAAGCGAACCAGCGCCTGGGCCCGCGCCGATCTGCTGACCGAGATCGCCCGCCGGCTGCGGGCCGGCCGGGAGGAGTTCGCGCTCACCCTGACGCGCGAAACGGGCCGGACCCTGCGCAAGAACCGCGGCTACGTCGACTGGTCGGCCACCTGCTTCGAGTACTACGCCGGCCTCATCCGTGAATCGCGCGGGCGTGTCATCCCGTCGGCCGAGGCGGGGCAGCTCAACATGGTCCTCAAGGAGCCGATCGGTGTGGTGGGGTGCATCATCCCGTGGAACTACCCGCTGCTCCTTCTCACCTGGAAGGTGGCGCCGGCGCTCGCCGCCGGCAACACGGTGGTGATCAAGCCGGCGACGCAAACTCCGCTTCTGACCCTCGATTTGCACCGCGTCTTCGACGTCCTGCCACCAGGGGTGGTCAACATCCTCACCGGATCGGGGAGCGAAGTGGGGGACGGACTCGTGCGTCACCCGGACGTGCCCTGCATCGCCTTCACCGGCAGCACCGCGACCGGCCAGAAGATCTACCGCCTGGGCGCGGAGCGGATCAAGAAGCTGCACCTGGAGCTGGGCGGCAGTGACGCCGCCATCGTCTGCGCCGACGCTGATCTCGACGTGACGGCGCGCGCCCTCGCCTGGGCCGCCTTCCTGAACGCCGGCCAGGTCTGCACCAGCGCCGAGCGGATCTATGTCGAGGCGGGTGTTCTCGACCGGTTCACCGAGCGCTTCGCCGACCTGACGCAGAACCTGGTCGTCGGAGCAGGGATCGACGCGGCGACCGAGGTGACGCCGCTGATCGGCAAGGCGGAGCGTGATGGGGTGGAGCGCCGCGTCCAGGAGGCGGTGCGCGAGGGAGCGGGGGTGGTCGCCGGGGGCCGGCGTCCGGCCCACCTCCCCCGGGGCTGGTTCTTCGAGCCGACGGTCCTGGTCAACGTGCGGCACGGCATGCGCCTCCTCCAGGAGGAGATCTTCGGGCCGATAGCACCGGTCATCGGCTTTAAGGACTTCGACGAGGCCCTCTTCCTGGCCAACGATTCGCCCTACGGATTGGGCGCGACTCTGTTCTCCAACGACCCGAAACGGGTGCGCCGCTACTACGAGGAGATCGAGGCCGGCAACGTCTGGATCAACGATCCCCTGGTGGACAACCCGGCGGGACCGTTCGGCGGCATGAAGATGTCGGGGCTGGGGCGCGAGCTGGGCGAGGAAGGGCTGCAGGAGTTCCAGCAGACCAAGCATGTCCACTGGGACATGGAGGCCGCCGCAAAGCCTTGGTGGTTCCCATTTTCGAAGGAATAGGGCCGGGCGAGCGATCGGCCTCGATTTGCGGCCTGTGCTAGGATTTCCGGCCACCTGGAGGACATGTCGCATGCTCGATTCCCCACCGATCCCGCCTCCCCGCTCCGCATCGAGCCGCGGGCGTCCGTCGCGCGCCGCCGCCGTGCTGCCGATCGCTGCGGCGCTCTGCCTGATGGCGGCGCCCCGTCCGGCCGCCGCCGTGGCGATCGAGGACGGCAAGATGATCACCATCGACGTGCGCGACGAGAAGGCGCAGGCGTACGTCGTCCGGCCGATCCTGCCGGGGTTCTACCCCGGGATTGTGGTGATCCACGAATGGTGGGGGCTCAACGATCAGATCAAGGGGGTCGCCGACCGGTTCGCCGAGCAGGGCTACGTGGCGATCGCCCCCGATCTCTACCGCGGCAAGCTCGGCACCGACGCGGGGCTGGCGCACGAGCTGATGCGCGGCTTGAACGAGAACTATGCGGTCGACGTGATCGAGGCGGCTGCGATGGCGCTGCGCGCCGAGGACGCCCGGCTGACCCGCCGCGCGCGCGGCGACAAGATGCCGATCGCCACCATCGGCTTCTGCATGGGGGGCCGCGTGTCGCTGGCGACGGCGCTGCAGCAGAAAGACATCCAGGCCGCGGTGATGTTCTATGGCAGCGTGGAAACCGCAGCGAAGGCGCTCCAGCCGCTGAAGGTTCCGCTCCTGGGGATCTTCGGCAAGGAGGACCGCGGCATACCGCCCGACCAGGTCCAGGCTTTCGAGTCGGCGCTGAAGGCGAGCGGCAAGGATGCCGTCATCATCGATTACCCGGAGGTCGGGCATGCGTTCTTCAACGAGACCCGGCCCTCCTACGGGGCCGAGGCGGCACGGGATGCCTGGGGAAGGACGATCGCATTCCTGAAGGAGAAGCTGCCGCCGCAGCTCGGAAGCGCCGCCGACGCCCCCAAACCGGCTCCCAAGGCTCCCACGGCGCCCGATAGCGCATCGCCCAATCCGACCCATCCCGCCGCCAAGCCGGCGAAGCCGAAAACGCCGCCGCCGGCTACCGCGCCACCTCCCCCCCCGGCCCACCCGGACGAGCCCAACTGAGATGCCGACCCGACCCTCCCGGGATCTCGAGACTTTTCCCAACCCGCGCCCGGGGCGCGACTACGAGATCACCTTCGAGTGCCCGGAGTTCACCTGCCTCTGCCCGAAAACCGGCCAGCCTGATTTCGCCGCCATCACCATCCGTTACGTTCCGATGCAGCTGTGCGTAGAGCTCAAGTCGCTGAAGCTCTACCTCTGGGCGTTCCGCGATGAAGGGCATTTCCACGAGGACGTCACCAACCGGATCCTGGACGACCTGGTGAAACTGCTGCAGCCGAAGCGGATGACGGTCGTGGGGGACTTCAAGGTGCGGGGCGGCATCCACACGCTGGTGACGGTAACGCATCCGTAACTGTCTGCGGCGAATTCGACGCACCAGGCGCTGGAATGCTCATTGTCGCCCCCTGGGTATGGTCGTATATTTCTCCCGGCCTGCAGGAGTAACCCCTTGATTCCCAGCAGCTTCACTCCCCGGCGGAGTCCCCTCCGCCGGGCGGCTACCTGCCTCATCACCTGGATCGCCCTGCTCGCGGTGGCTGAACCCGCGCATGCCACGGTCGCGCCTTACATGGGGCTCGAGGACATGGAGCGCGGCGGCGAAGTGATCGTCGTCGGCTCGGTCGAAACGGCCGACTCCGGCTGGAGCGAGGACGGGCGCCTGATCGTCACCCGGATCACCGTCAAGGTCGACCGGGCGCTCAAGGGGGGGCCGCGACAGACGGTCACCTTCGAGGTGCCGGGGGGAACGATTGACGGCCAGACGCTGGTGGCCTCCGGCGCGCCGATTTTCCACAAGGGCGAACGGGTCGTCCTGTTCCTGGATCGGGGCGGGGCCGTGGAGGAGCGGCTCGGCGTCGTCGGATGGAACCAGGGACGGTTCGCGATCGAGCGCGACCCGCGCACGCACCGGGATCTCGTCCGGCAGCCCGGAGGGGGGACGCTCTATGTCGATGCGCAGGGCCGCCCGGCGCATCGCGATCCGCAACTGGCCGGCCCGCGCGAGCTGGGCGATTTCCTGAGCGAGATTGAAGGGCTCGTGGCCGAGGGCGCCGCGGCGCGCGGCCAGGGTCACCCATGACAGGGCGGGCGGCGCCTGCAGGCCGGCTGCGCCGGGCGGTGCGGCGCTGTGTCGCGGCGATTCTCTTCGGGGGCCTGGGCCTGACCACCGCCCTGGCCTATGTCCAGCTCAACCACGTCGACCGCGGCTTCGTGGACGTCGGGCTCTACCAGTCCGGCGCGTTCGTGCTCCGCCTGGAGCAGGACGCTTCGTTCCGGATCACCGACGGCAGCGACCTGACGGCGCTGCGCGACGCGATGACCCGCTGGACCAGTATCGCCACTTCGGACGCCGTCATCTCGGAGGGGGCCCTGTTCGACCTCCCCTCGCCCATCGACGTCTCGGCCGGCCTGGCAACAGCCGGCAACCGGATGTTCTTCGCCGAGACCGACACCTCGAACCGCATTGGCTCGGCGATCGCGGTGTCGTTCTACACCTTCGGCGCCTCGGGGGCGATCAGCGACTGCGACATCGTCATGAACGAACGGCTTTACACCTTCAGCACGACGACCCCGGCCAATCCGAACCAGGTGCTCGGCAGCTCGACCTACGACATCGGCGAGATCGCGACGCACGAGATGGGGCATTGTCTCGGCATGGAGCACAGCCCGGTGGCGGGGGCCTTCTCGGCCAGCACCGGCCTCGAGGTTTCCGGCTTCACGAGCGCCGATTTCACCTACCAGGCGACGATGTATCCCTACGGCACGCGCACCATCCAGGGGCGCAGCCTGTCGGACGACGACATCGACGGCGTGTCGTTCATCTACCCGAACACGACGCTCAACACGACGCGCGCGACCATCTCGGGGCGGGTGCTCAACGGCGCCACCTTCGCCCCGGTCAAGGGCGCGCACGTGGTGGCGGTGACGACCGCGGCGCCGAACATCCCCGTGGCCTCGGTGATCTCCGACGTGCAGGCGGGAGGCCTGGGCGGCGAATTCAACATCCGGGGCCTCCCGCCCGGCTCGTATTACATCCGCATCGAGCCGCTCATCGGCACCAGCAATCCGTTCACCCAGGCCAACACCAACTTCACCGGCTTCGTCACCAGCTTCCCCTGGGAGTTCTACGACGGGGCGACCGAGTCGGGGTTCGACGCCCAGACCGCGAAGACCGCGATCACGGTGGTGGCCGGGCAGACGGTCAGCGGCATCAACATTTTCACCAACGTCGGCGCACCCGACCCGAATGAGCCCAACAACACCCTTGCCGCGGCCACGCCGATCGCCTGCTCGGCTCCGATGAGCGCCTCGATCGTTCCGATCAACGACGTCGACTATTTCGCCCTGTCGGTGGCTTACCCGACGGTGGTGCACGTCGACGTCAACGCGTCGCGCAGCGGTTCGAGCCTCGACCCCGAGGCGGCGGTGTACGACGGCCTGGGAAACCAGATGGCGTTCGCCGACAACACCGCCTCCCTCGATCCGTTGCTGAACCTCACGCTGCCCGCGATGGGCACGTATTACATCGCGGTCGCGTCGTTCGACGACCCCGATTTCAACGGCTCGGGAGGCGCGACCGCGGGAAGCTACACCGTCACCGTGACCTGCTCCGTCCCCCCCGTCCCGGCCGGCACCTGTCCGGGCAAGCTGCTGTTCGCCGGGACCGACTCCTCGCACGCAGTCCTGGCGCTGGCGGACGTCGACCACGACTTGCGCTTCGACGGTCAGAACAGCTTCTGGCTCCTGGCCGGAAACGATCAGGGGACGCTCGGGACGCGGCGCGACGGCGGGGTGCTCGTGGCGCATCTGCTCGGCTCGGTGAGCGCCTACTGGGACGACAACGGGGACATT
>JAYUCR010000030.1:0-6413 GCA_043740165.1 Acidobacteriota bacterium
ACGCTGTCGCCCACCAGGATGAGATCGCAGCCGGCCGCATCGAGGAGGCGGGCGGTCGGGCAGTCGTACGCCGTCAGCATGACGAGGGGACGACCTCCCCCTTTGGCGGCGCGGATTCCGGGGACGGTGACGGGACGGTTTTCGGGCGAGCTGTTCATGACGACCTCCTTCTCCCCTCCGGGGGCGGGCCGGTTCGGTCCGCCTTGGCCGGTAGAGGGTCGGGGTTAAGCGATGCCCGGGGTCTGCCTTACGCCTTCGCCCATCCCGGTCCTTTGGATCCGAGTGGGATGTAGTACTGCACGCCCCGCTGCATCGACTGGATCTGGCGCAGCACCTCTTCGAGATCCTCCCGGCTCTTGACAAAGTCGATATCCGACGTGTCGATCACCAGGAGGGGTGTCCGATTGTAGTGGAAGAAGAAATAGTTGTAGGCGCGGTTGAGCTCCGCGACGTAACGGTCGGCGATCTCCTTCTCATAGTCGCGCTCCCGGTTGCGGATGCGTTCCATGAGGACCTCGTCGCGCGCCTGCAGGTAGATGACCAGGTCGGGGTGCGGCACCTGCTCCTCCAGCACGCCGTAAATCTTCTCGTACAACATCAACTCGGAGTCGCCGAGATTCAAGTAGGCGAAGATCTTGTCCTTGGCGAAGACGTAATCGCACACCAGCGCCTGCCGGAACAGGTTGCCCTGGGCCAGCTCCTGCTGCTGCCGGAAGCGGTTGAGCAGGAAGAAGAGCTGGCACTGGAAGGCCGCCCCGGGTCGATCCTGGTAAAAGTCGTTCAGAAAGGGATTGTCGGTCGGCTCGAGGATCTTGCGGGCCTCGAGGCGCTCGGCCAGAAAATCGACCAGGCTGGTCTTCCCGACCCCGATGGGCCCCTCGACAGCGATGGTCTTGAAGTTCATCGGCTCCTGCGCGCCGGAGAGAGTGGCGGATTATACCCGATCGACCCGGGACCGATCGGGGCAGCATTGAAGCATCTCCGCGGCCGTCAGGCCCAGGACCGGGTGGCGCACCTCGGGCGCGATCTCCGCGAGCGGCACCAGGACGAAGCGTCGCAGGTGCAGCCGGGGGTGCGGAACCACGAGCCCTGTCGATCGGAGGACCGCATCGCCATGGAGCAGCAGATCGAGGTCGAGAATTCTGGGCCCTTTGTCGCGCTTTCGGACCCGTCCGAGAGTCCCTTCGATTTTCAGGCAAAGTGCCAGCAGGGCGGCCGGTTCGAGGCCGGTCTCCACCGCCACCACCTGATTGAGAAACTCTTCCTGATCAATGACTTCTACCGGATCGGTCCGGTAAAGGGAGGATCGGGAGATGAGTCTCAATGGTTCCCCGCCAAGGGCCTCGATCGCGAGGGCCAGGGCCGCCTTGCGGTCTCCCACGTTGGATCCGAGCCCGAGAAATGCCTGCGCCAGCATCCTCCCCCCTGACCGCTCCGGCCGACCGGCGCCAATGACGCCCGGACGGCCGCGTTGACGGGAAAGATAGCATTTGCTAGCATCCGCGGATTGCAAATCACCCAATGACTTGGTTTTAACCCTGCCGGTGTTGCGGCAGGGCTGGTCACCCGCGAGGCGATGAACGGAGAGCGATGAAGAAGGCCATCAAGAAGGTCGTCAGGGCGCAACCGGCCACCGGCACCGGCAACTCCTGGAACATCCAGGAGAAGGCGATCAAGGAACTGGAGCGCGGGCTGGCGCAACTTCACAAGCAGAGCTACAGCGAAGCGCTGTCGCACTTTCAAGGCATTCTCGACAACTACCCGCACGAGAAGGAGCTCCTCGATCGCGTCAAGGGTTACGCGCGCATCTGCAGCAGCCTGCTGGATGAGAAGAAAGCGACCGCGCAACGCCGGCCGGAGGACATGTTCTACCTCGGGGTCATGAAGGCGAACGAAGCGCGTTACGACGAGGCGGTCGAATTCCTCGACCGCGCCCTCCAGACCTCCCCGCGCGACGAGAAGGTGCATTACGTCATGGCCTCGACGCGCGCCCTCAAGGGGGATCGGGAGCTGGCCCTGAAGCACCTGCAGGAAGCGATCGAGCTGAACGCGACCAATCGGGTGTATGCGCAGAACGATCCCGATTTCGAGCCGATTCGCGGGGAAGACGGATTTCAGAACCTGATCTACCCCGAGGAAGCCTAATCCGATCGCACCGGTGCCCGTCGTGAAGCGGAAGAAGAAACGCCGGCCGGGCGCCGCCCGGTCAACCCCCTCGAGCAGGGCCCCGCACCGCAAGGGCAGGAAGTCAGCACGACTTCGCGCCGTTCGCCCCGCGCGCCGACCCTTGGGGGCGCACCCGGCGCCCGCTCCACCGCCGCCGATGCCACCCCGCATCGCTCACCCGGTGCTGACCCCGATGCGGGCGGTGCCCGGCAAAGCCCTTCCCGCTCCGAACCCTTCCTCCGCGATCGCGACTCCGGACGAGGCGCCCGTCCGCCGGCCCGCGGCCGCCGACAGGAAGCGCGAGCTGCTGGCGCTGATCCTGGCCGCCGGCCTGGGCAAGCGGATGCTGTCGAAGACCTCGAAGCTGCTGCACGCGGTCGCCGGCTGGCCGATGGTCCGCCACGTCGTCGAGGCAACCAAGGGGGCGGGGGTCGCGCGCACCGTCGTGGTCATCGGCAACCAGGCGGACGAGGTGCGGCAGGCGATCGGCGATCACGACAAGCGGATTGCGTTCGCGTTCCAGAAGGAGCAGCTCGGCACGGGACATGCCGTGCTGAGCGCCGAACGCCAGCTCCAGGGACACCACGGCGACGTGCTCATTCTGAACGGCGATCTGCCGTCCCTGCGCCCCGAGACACTGGCGACATTCGTCGCCTTCCACCGCGCGCACGGAGCGCCGCTCAGCCTGCTCAGCACGATCGCCGCGGACCCGCGCGGATACGGACGCATCGTCCGCAACTACGGCGGCGACGTCTCGCGCATCGTCGAGGAGACCGACGCGACCGCG
This sequence comes from Acidobacteriota bacterium, assembly GCA_043740165.1. GTDB lineage: Bacteria > Acidobacteriota > Polarisedimenticolia > Gp22-AA2 > Gp22-AA2 > JAYUCR01. Next base: position 2,954 of record JAYUCR010000030.1, read on the forward strand.
GACGAACGCGCCACGCAGGAAATCAACTGCGGCATCTACTGCATCGATTCGCAGGCACTGTTCCGGCCGCTTCGGCAGGCGACCCGCGACAACGCGCAGGGTGAGATCTATCTCACGGATCTCGTGGAGATCCTGCGCCGCGAAGGGCGCAAGGTGGCCGCCTACCGCCATCCCGATCCGCACGAAGTGCTCGGCGTCAACGATCGCCGCGAGCTGGCGTCCGCGGCGCGCGCTCTGTACCGCCGCAAGGCCGACGCGCTCATGCTCGGCGGGGTCAGTCTCCTCGATCCCGAGACCACCTACATCGACACCCAGGTGACGATCGGCCGCGACAGCATCATCGAGCCGGGGGTGATGATCCGGGGGAACACGCAGATCGGGAGCGAGGTGCGGATCGGGCTCGGGACGCGCATCGCCGATGCCCGGATCGGCGACGGCACGGAAGTGCTTCCCTACAGCATCATCGCCCTGTCGCAGGTGGGGAAAGCCTGCCGCATCGGGCCCTTCGCCCACCTGCGCGCCGAGACCACGCTGGATGACGAGACCCGGATCGGCAATTTCGTGGAGACCAAGAAATCGCACCTCGGCAGGGGCAGCAAGGCCAACCATCTCGCCTACCTCGGAGACGCGGAGATCGGTCGCGACGTCAACATCGGCGCCGGCACCATCACCTGCAATTTCGACGGTGTCGCCAAGCATCGCACCATCATCGAGGACGACGTGTTCATCGGCAGCGACTCGCAGCTCGTCGCACCGGTCCGGGTGCGACGGGGCGCCTTCGTCGGCGCCGGATCGACCATCACCAAGGATGTCCCGGCGCACGCCCTCGCCATCTCGCGGGCGCGCCAGGAGACCCGCGAGGGCTGGGCCAGGCGCTTCGGCCCGGCGGCCCGCCGCAACGGCCCGGGACAAAAGTAGGAGCCTGTCCGGTCCCAGCCCGCCCTTGCCCCGGACCGGACCGGCGACTTATAGTCACCGGCATCATGTGCGGCATCGTTGGCTACATCGGTCACCAGAAGGTCAGCAGTGTCATCATGGACGGGCTGCGCCGCCTCGAATACCGCGGCTATGACTCGGCCGGCATCGCGGTCATACAGGGCGACGACATCCAGGTGGTCCGGAGCGCCGGCAAGCTGCGGGAGCTCGAGGAGAGCCTCCGCCTGAGGGAGCTCCGCGGCACGTTCGGCATCGGCCACACGCGCTGGGCGACCCACGGCCGGCCGACCGAGGAGAACGCCCACCCGCACCGCGACTGCTCCGGATCGATGGTCGTCGTGCACAACGGCATCATCGAGAACTACAAGGATCTGAAGCGCGAGCTGCAGGCCAAGGGGCACCAGTTCAAGACCGAGACCGACACCGAAATCATCGCGCACCTGATCGAGGAGGTCCGCAAAGAACGGCCCGACATGCCGCTCGAGGAGGCGGTGCGGGGCGCCGTGCCCCGGTTGTCGGGCTCCTACGCCTTCGCGACCGTCTCCACCCGCGACCCGCAGAAGATCGTCGCGGCGCGCAACGGCCCTCCCCTCGTCATCGGACTGGGGAAGGACGAGTTTTTCGTCGCCTCCGACATCCCGGCCATCCTGCATCACACGCGCGACGTCTTCTTCCTCGACGACGGCGAGATGGCGGTGGTCACCGACCGCGGCGCGGAGATCACCGACCAGGCGGGGCGGACCATCACGAAAAAGGTGCAGCGCATCACCTGGGACCCGATCATGGCGGAGAAGGCAGGGTTCAAGCATTTCATGCTGAAGGAGATCTACGAGCAGCCGCGGGCCATCCGCGACACCCTGCTCGGGCGTGTGTCGCAGGACACCGGCCGCATCTTCCTGGACGAGATGGAGATCACCGCGGCCGAGTTCCGCGCCTGCCGCAAGCTGCACATCGTGGCCTGCGGGACGTCGTGGCACGCCGCCCTCGTCGGCAAGTTCATGCTCGAGAAGCTGGCGCGGCTCCCGGTCGAGGTGGACATCGCGTCGGAGTTTCGCTACCGCGATCCGATCCTCGACCCCGATCACCTGGTGATGGTCATCAGCCAGTCGGGCGAGACGGCCGACACGCTGGCGGCCCAGCGCGAGGCGCGGGGGCGGGGCATCAAGACGCTGGCCATCTGCAACGTCGTCGGGTCGATGGTGACGCGCGAGGCCCAGGGGGTCATCTACACCCACGCCGGCCCGGAGATCGGCGTCGCGTCCACCAAGGCGTTCACCGCCCAGATCGCGGCCCTGTACCTGTTCGCGCTCCACGTGGCGCAGGTGCGCGGCACCCTGACGCCGGAGCGGTGCAAGGAGCACATCCGCGACCTGCTGCACCTGCCGACCCAGATCGAGCAGATCCTCGCCAAGGACGCCGAGGTGGAGGAGATCGCCAAGGAGTATTTCCGGGCGCCCGATTTCCTGTACCTGGGGCGCGGGATCAACTACCCGATAGCACTCGAGGGGGCGTTGAAGCTGAAGGAGATCTCCTACATCCACGCCGAGGGGTATCCCGCCGGCGAGATGAAGCATGGCCCCATCGCCCTCATCGACCGCAACCTGCCGGTGGTGGCGCTGGTGTTCGGCGACGCCCTGTTCGAGAAGATGTTGTCGAACGTCGAGGAGGCGCAGGCGCGGGACGGCGTCATCATCATGATCACGCAGGAGGGCCACGAGGAGGCCGGGCGCCGCGTCGCCCGGACGTTCACCATCCCCAAGACGTCGGACCTCCTGACGCCGATCCTGGCGTCGGTGCCGCTGCAGCTGCTCGCCTACCACATCGCCCTGCGCCGCGGCTGCGACGTCGATCAGCCGCGCAACCTCGCCAAATCGGTCACCGTCGAGTAACCGTCCCCCCGATCGGGCGGCCTCGGACTGCCGCCTACCCTCCGGGCTCGCCGGGCTTGCGTTTCGTGCGCCGCGCCGGGGCCTCGGCGGCCGCGGGCTCGGGGGGCGGAAGTTCTCCCTGCCGGCTGCCGGCGATCATCTTCAGCGTCTGTCGCAACGGTGGTGTGTTCGCCTGCGGAGTGAGGATGGTGAACCGGAGGCGCAAGTCGCCGACGCCGACGGCGCCGCGGGTCACGAACGTCTCCCACTTCTTCCGCGGGGCTCGATCGCGCAGGGTGAAATAGAAGCCGCTGGACTGCGGCCCGCGGAGCTCGTGAAGGGTGACCCGCGACTCGACCGATTGATCAAGCAGCTCCTCTCCCTGCCATTGCACCCACGCGCGCAGCATCTCCGGCTCGTTGAACCTCGGGTCCGGCGTCTCGCTCCACCCCACCTCGAGGGTCACCTCGCACTTGGCCCCGTCGGTCGGCCGGAACCGGACGATGTGGGTGCCGTCGTCGCGCTCGGCCTCCTGCAGGGCATCCGGAAGCTCGATCAGGAGCGGACCATGCCGGTCGATGAGGTAGCGCCACTCGGTCACGTCGCCCTCGGCGGCCCGGGCCGGGCGGAAGGCCTCCCCGCCCGCGAGCAGGCCC